>JAEZGP010000632.1 GCA_023437285.1 Actinomycetes bacterium
GCCGGGGGCGGGCCGCGCGGGGCGCCCCTCGCTGGTCGCGCTAAGCCGCCCGACGCTTGAGCCGGCGACGCTCCCGTTCGGAGAGTCCACCCCAGATGCCGAACCGTTCGTCGTGTCCGAGCGCGTATTCCAGGCACTCGGCCTTAACATCGCACCGCGAGCAGATTCGCTTCGCCTCGCGGGTCGAACCACCCTTCTCGGGGAAGAACGCCTCGGGGTCGGTCTGCGAGCACAGGGCCCGCTCCTGCCACTCCGGGGCGTTACCCAACAGATCCGCCAGGATCAGTCGGCCGCCATCCATCTGTTGCCTCCTTGCCGTGCGCCGGCGAAACCGGCGCAACCCCCACGCCAAAAAGAGGACGCAGTAAATCCACAACGAGACGATTTGTACCGTCCCGTCAAAATACCCCCGGTGAAATTACACGCGTGTTATGCGTGCGCCGTCAAGCGGAACCTGATAAATGGGCCGCTCATCGGCGTGCCGCGGCGCGACTCGCGGTGATCCGCGCCACGAGACAAAGTGCCTGGTGAGGTGGCCCATAGGTGCTGGCGAAGAGCCGGCCTCTCCCCCGGCGGGTGAGCCGGTCAATCGGTGCGGTCGCGCTCGACACGTCTTTATCGAGCGAGCCGGGTCCCGGGTAACGGCGCGGGCAATCCGACACGCCGATGGTTCGCGGATTTTTTGCGGCGGGCGTCAGGCCAGCTCGGTATCGCGGGGGAGGTCGGTATCACAGGGAAGCTCGGTGTCGCGGGGAAGCTCGGTATAGCGGGGGAGATCATCGTCGGGTACTACCCGCTGATGCGCGATCCATGCGTCGATCCGCTCCCACCAGTCGAACAACCACGGCACAAGAGCTTCATGGGTACGCGGGACGTCCGCCGCGACGACGCGCCACCAGCGCGCCTTGATGACGGTCTCCATCGGCAGGCCACGCCACACGTCGGCGACCGTCACCAGGTTGTCCAGGCCCGTGTGGGCCACGAAGATGACGTCCGCGTCGGGGGCCGCCTGTAGCGCGGCCGTCACGCCACCCGACCTCGGCGGCAGCAGGTTCGTCATGCGCCGGGCCCGCCACGCGTCGGCGTACCGACGCCGTTGCTCCAACCGCTGGATGCCCAGGCGCCAGCGGGTACGGGTGAAGTTGCCGCCCTCAGGAAAGATGACGAGCGCACCATCGTTGTCCAGCCCCGCCGCGAGCCGTCGGATCTCGCCGACCACCATGGACTCCCGCGCCGTGGACTCCCGCGATTTGGACTCCCGCGCCATGGAGTCTCGCGACCCGGACGCGCCGGCCGACTCCGCCGCATCCTCACCGGCCGCCGCGTTCTCACCGGCCGCCGCGTTCTCACCGGCCGACGCGTCTTCACCGTCCGGCGGGCCGACGCGGCGGGGGCGGACGAAGGCGTGCGGCAGGCGGTTGATGACAACGTCGATGCTGGGGTCCAACTGCAGGGCGGCCTTCATGACGATGCGGGGCCGTCGGTGGTACCGGTTGAGCAGGTGGTGGACGAGCAGGAAGCTGTCGCCCGGTCCGGCGTGCCGGCTCAGCACGATCACCGGCCGGGCCAGCCGGGCACGCAGCTCCGCCGGGGTCGGCTCCGGCTCGTCGATGTCGACGCGCAGGTCGAACACGCGCGTGGCGATGCGGAAGATGCGTTCGAGGAACCATCCCATGAGGGCGTAGTGGCGCTCCTGGTAGGCCTGCGACCGAATCCGACCGCCGAATCCGCTCGCCACCCACAGCCCGAGGCAGGCCACCAGCGCCATGGCCTCCATGATCGCCCACACGACCGCGAACCACACCAGCCGCATCGCGCGGCGGCGGCCGTACCGCGACGGCAGGAGCAGGCTCAGCAGGAACAGCAACGGGCTCAGTAGCAGCAGGGTCACCGCGAGCACGATGACGAGCGGCGCCACGACCATGCGGCGTACCGGCTTGGGGGGCAGCACGGCGCTCAGCGCTTGCTGTCCGGCACGGTGCCCGGGGCCGCCGCGTGCCGGGCGAGATATCGCGACGTCGCCTCGTACGCGCGCTCGATCTGCCGGTCGACGCGGCCGAAGTCGCGGTAGCGCCACTGGCTCAGCTCGGCCGATCCGCCGGAGGACGTAGCGCTGGCGGGTGGGCGGCCGGAGGACGTAGCGCTGGCGGGCGGACCGCCGGAGGACGTAGCGCCGGAGGGCGTGGCGCCGGAGGGCGTGGCGCCGCCGGCCGTAGCGCCGGACGGATCGCTCTCCGCGGCGAAGCCGGCGGGCAGCACGTGCGCCGTCACGCCCTTGGGCAGCGTGGCCATCTCCTCGACGAACCGGTGACGGCGGGCGATCTCGAACGACACCAGCCCGACCTCCCACGGCCGGCGGGGCACCCGCAGCGGCTGCTCGATGCGGCCCACGTGCAGCACGTAGATGCGGGTCGCGCCGAGCTGCACAGCCCGACCCACCGGGATGCTGTGCACCAGGCCGCCGTCGAAGAAATGCTCGTCGCCGATGCGCACCGCCGGCAGCAGCCCTGGTACGGCCGCCGAGGCCAGTACGGCGGGCACGATGTCGCCGGTGCTGAACCAGTGCGCGGCGGCCCGCTCGACGCACGCCGCGACGCACTGGAACGGCACGGTGAGTTCGGCGAAGTCGCGCACCGGCAACTCGTCCTCGATGAGCCGGCGCAGCGGCGCGTTCGCGTGCAGGTGCGTACCCGAACGGGCCAGGGTGTTGAGCCGGGTGAACAGCGATCCGCCGAACGCGGTGCGGACCACATCGGAGCGCCACACCTCGGCCAACCGCTGCGCCGCACCCACCGGGTCGTACGCGACGAAAACCCCGTTGATCGCGCCGATGGACGTGCCGACGACCAGGTCGGGCCGGATGCCGGCCTCGGCGAGAGCGCGCAGCATGCCGACCTCGCTGGCACCCAGGACACCGCCACCGCCCAGCACGAACGCCGTTCGCTCACCAGCGCGGACCGCCATGGCCCAACCCTAGTACGCCGCGGGGGCCTTTCGCGCCGCCGAACGGACGCCGTAGGCCGACAAGCCGTAGGCCGAAGACTGGGCGTAGGCCGAAGACAAGCCGTAGGCCGAAGACTGGGCGTAGGCCGTGGGCCGAAGACCGGGCCGTAGGCCGACTAGCTACGGTCGGCGTCCCCGCGCGGTGGCGGCGTCGTCTCCGGCAGCGCCTCTTCTGGCGGCGCTTCCTTCTGGGACGTGGGGCCGGGCGGCGGGGACGTGGGGTCGGCGGGCGGGGACGCCGGGCCGGCGGGGGTGCCCGGGGGCGGGGGCATGTGAGAGAAGGGCACCGGGGCGTAGTGGGTGAGCGTGGGCTCCCCCGGACCGGGCTGGTTGACGGCGGGCACAGTACCGACGGCGGGCACAGTACCGACAGCGGGCACGGCACCGACAGCGGGCACGGCACCGACAGCGGGCACGGCACCGACAGCGGGCACGGTACCGACAGCGGGCACCGCGCCGAACGGGCCCTCAAGGAATTCCAGCAGGCGACCGACGAGGAAACCGACCAGGGCGGCTAGGGCGGCGAGGCCGTAGTGCAGCGCGCGGGGCCCGCCCTCAAGGTTGATGATGAACTGGATCGCCGCGACGATCATGACCGCGAAGGCCGTACCGGCGAAGCCGCCCCGGCCGCCGTACACGCTGACGCCACCGAGCAGTACGGCCGACAGGGCAAGGATCAGCGTGCCGAAGTCGACGACGCCGGACGCCGCGCCGACCCGGGCCGTGAACAGGACGCCCGCCACGCCGCCCAGGATGCTGGAGCCGACGAGGCCGACGAGCGCGCCGACAATGCGCCGGCCGCTGAACCCGACCGGGTCGCCGGCGACGCGGTTGGCGCTCAACGCCCGGCGTACGGCTGGCATTGCCCACAGCACCCCGCCGGCGATGGAGGCGAGCAGCACCACGGCGAGCACCGCGTAGCCGACCCACTCCTCGCGCAGCGTGCCGCTTCGGCTGAGCCGGTCGGCGCGGCCGTCGCTGACCGCCACGAGGATCGCCTGTGCGCCACCGACGACGGCCAGCGACGCTGCCCAGGCCGGTACGGACAGGACGCCGACCAGCAGCGCGAGCACGAGGCCGAGCAGCGCGGCGGCGCCGAGAGCGACGACGACGGCGAGGGCCACGGGCATGGGGTCGTCGTCGGCAAGCAGGCGGCTGTAGAGCAGGCCGGACAGCGCCCCGATGGCGGTGACCGCGAGGTTCGGCGTGGCCGTACGCAGTGACAGCGCGATCCCCACGGCGTAGGCGGCCAGCACGCCCGCCGGCACGAAAAGGGCGACGGCGCCGCGGTCGCCCGCGTCGGAGAGGCCCACCGCGATGGCGATCACGGCCACGACCAGCAGCAGCGCCTCCCAGACGGTGCGCGCAACAAGGCCGCTCCGCGACCCGGATGCCGCGACCGCCGAGGAGCGGCCACCCAGCGCCGGAGAGCCCAGCACCGGAGAAGAGTTCAATGTGGACGAGTCCGACATGGCGCCTCCCGGCTCGGGCGGATTGGTCGTGCCGGACCGACTCTACCGACCAGGCCGTACGGACGCCTCGCCGCCGGCCCGGGCCGCATAGGTCGTGCTCCGCTGCCGAGACGGCCGGGCCGCGTAGGTCGTGCTCCGCTGCCGGGCCGGCCGGCCGGCGGCGGCCGCGATGGCGTGCAACTGCTCCACTGTGCGCTGCGAGCCGTGTTCCGAGCCGGCCATCCGGGAGATCGTCTCCTCCATGAGCGTGCCGCCGAGGTCGTTACAGCCGCCGCGCAGCATCGCCACGGTGCCCTCGTCGCCGAGCTTGACCCACGAACACTGGATGTTGTCGATGCGGCCGTGCAGCAGGATCCGGGCCATCGCGTGCACGGCCCGGTTGGCCTGCCAGGTCGGGCCGGGCTGGGCGATGCCGGCCAGATAGATCGGCGCGTTGGTGTGTACGAACGGCAGCGCCACGAACTCGGTGAAGCCGCCCGTACGGTCCTGGATGCCGGCGAGGACCCGGAAGTGCCCGAGCCAGTGGCGCGGCTGGTCGACGTGCCCGTACATCATGGTGGAACTGGACCGCAGGCCCACCTCGTGGGCCGTGGTGATGACCTCGATCCACGTCGCGGCGGGCAGCTTGCCCTTGGTGAGCACCCAGCGCACGTCGTCGTCGAGGATCTCCGCAGCCGTGCCGGGGATCGTGTCGAGGCCCGCCTCGCGCAGCTCGGTGAGCCACTCCCGGATGGACACGTTGGCCTTCGCCGCGCCGGTGACGACCTCCATCGGCGAGAAGGCGTGCACGTGCATGTCCGGTACCCGCTTCTTCACGGCGCGGACCAGGTCGGCGTACGCGGTCGGGGGCAGCGCGGGGTCGATGCCGCCCTGCATGCACACCTCGGTCGCGCCGAGCCGCCACGCCTCCTCCGCGCGGTCGGCCACCTGGTCGACGGAGAGCCGGTACGCGTCGGCGTCGCGCTCGCGCTGGGCGAACGCGCAGAACCGGCAGCCCACGTAACACACGTTGGTGAAGTTGATGTTGCGGTTGACGACGTACGTGATGTCGTCGCCGACGGCCGCCGCGCGCAGCCCGTCGGCGATGTTGGCCAGTTCCTCCAGCGCCGGGCCGTCGGCCCCGAACAGGGCCAGCGCGAGGGACTCGTGGGCCGGATCGAGCAGCGCGGCGGGGTCCTTGCCGGCCAGCCGCAGCCCTGCCAGCACGTCGCCGTCGAACCGCGCCGGCTGCGCCGACGATGCCGCCGACAGTCCTGTCGACGGTGCCGCCAACGGTGCCGTTGACGGTGCCGCCAACGGTGCCGACGTCGCCTTCGCGTGCTCGGCGACCTCGGCCCAGTCGCCGTACACCGAGTCGAAGTCGCCGCGCCGGTCGCCGGTGCGACCGGTCGTGTCGATCGTCTCGTGCAGGTCGGTCCGCCCGCCGGGGACGAACGCGGCGTCCGGCTCCTGCCACGGGAGCCCGACCGGCAGCGCCGACTCCACGGCCAGGCCGGTTGCCGGGTCAGCCAGCGCGGCCACGTGCGCCGCCAGGCGCGGGTCGAGCCAGGGCGGGCCCGTCCGTACGTACTCGGGGTAGATCGTCAGGCGCTCGCGCAGGGTGAACCCGGCCGCGGCGCTGCGGGCCGCCAGCTCGTCGATCTGCGGCCACGGGCGTTCGGGGTTGACGTGGTCGGGCGTGACCGGAGAGACGCCGCCCCAGTCGTCGATGCCGGCGCGCAGCAGCAGCGCGTACTCGTCGTCGATGAGGTTCGGCGGGGCCTGGATGCGCGCCTTCGGACCCAGGACCAGGCGGGCCACCGCGATCGTGGCGGCCAGGTCGCGCAGGTCGGCGTCGGGCATGCCGCGCATCGCCGTGTCGGGCTTGGCGCGGAAGTTCTGGACGATGACCTCCTGGATGTGCCCGTACTCCCGGGCGGAGCGGCGGATCGCGTGCAGCGACTCGGCGCGCTCGGTGAGCGTCTCGCCGATGCCGATGAGGATGCCGGTGGTGAACGGCACCCCGACCCGGCCGGCGTCGTCGAGCACCCGCAGCCGCACGGCCGGTTCCTTGTCGGGCGAGCCGTAGTGCGGCCCGCCCGGCTCGCTCCACAGGCGGGTCGCCGTGGTCTCCAGCATCATGCCCATGCTCGGTGCGACGGGCTTGAGCCGCTGCAGGTCGGCCCAGCTCAGTACGCCGGGGTTGAGGTGCGGCAGCAGGCCGGTCTCCTCCAGCACGGCGATGGCACTGGCCCGCACATAGTCCAGAGTGGACTCGTAACCGCGCTCGTCCAGCCACTGCCGGGCCGCCGGCCAGCGCTCCTCGGGCCGGTCACCGAGCGTGAACAGGGCCTCTTTGCAGCCCAGTGCGGCGCCCTCGCGCGCGATGGCGAGCACCTCGTCGCGGTCGAGGAACGCCGCGGGCAGGCGGTGCGGGACGGTGGCAAACGTGCAGTAGTGACACCGGTCGCGACAGAGCCGGGTCAGCGGGATGAAAACCTTTTTCGAGTACGTGACGACGCCCGGCCGGCCGGCCGCGAGCAGGCCGGCGTCGCGTACCACCGACGCGGCCGCCAGCAGCGCCTCGAGGTCGTCGTCGCGCGCGCCGAGCAGCACGGCGGCCTCGGTGACGTCGAGCGTGCGGCCGTCGGTGGCCCGCCGCAGCGCCCGGCGCACGGCCGAGGACGAAGTCGTTACCGCTTGCCTATCCCCAGGAGCGTCATGCACCCATGAAGCCTACCGACCGACAGGGACACCGCCCGGCCAGCGGCCCTGGTGTCAGTTGAGCTTTTCCGTGATCGTCGGGCCGGCCGGCTCGGACCGGTCCGAGGACCCCGCCGGCAGCACCGGCCTGGGCTGCTCCGACGCGGGCGGCGC
>JAEZGP010000708.1 GCA_023437285.1 Actinomycetes bacterium
AGCTGGTCGCCGGCCGCGTACCCGAGGGAGTCGTTGACGTCGCGCAGCCCGTCCACGTCGAACAGCAGCAGGGCCACGACCTCGCCGGGAGCGCGGACCTTGACCGCCTCCTCCAGCGCGTCGAGCATGCGGCGCCGGTTCGGCAGCCCGGTCAGAGCGTCGTGGTACGCGTCGAAGCGCAGCCGCTCGACCAGGCGCGAGTTCTCCACCGCCACGGACACGTGCGCGGCGAGCGTCTCGATGAGTCGCACGTCGTCGGGCGTGAACGTGGTGGCGTAGTTGAGCCGGTTGACGACCTCCAGCGTGCCGATCACGGCGGCGCCGGAGCGCAACGGCACGACGATGGCCTCCTTGGCACCCGACTCGCGCAGCAGGGCGCGGGCCCGGTCGTCGCCGAGCCGGGCGCCCACGGCGATCGCGACGCCCTCGGCGCTCGCCCGCAACCGCAGAGCGTCGGGCGTACCGGTGACGTCGAGCAGGCCGTGGTCGTCGACGCGGGACGTGAGCAGCACTTCCGGGTGACGGCCCTGGGCGGGCAGCCACAACGTCGCGTACTCGGCGCCCATGAGTTCGCGGACCCGGCCGAGCAGCGCGTCGGGCAGCGAACCGTCGCGGCTGGACTCACCGATCGCGCGGGTCAGCTCGTACAGCTCGCCGAGGCTCTTGTGTTGGCGCGCGAACTGGGCGTACGAGCGGTAGACCATGACCAGTACGGCGCCGAGGCCTAGGAGGAGCAGCACCGACCACGCCGAGGCCTGCAGGACCAGGAGCACGACGAGGCCGACCATGATGTTGACCGCGTTGACCGCCAGCGCGGTGACGGCGGTGCGGGTCACTGCGGGCAGGCTCATCCGGCCCTGCATCAACGTCACAATCGCGAGTACGGCCAGCAGGCTCACCAGCGAGGTGACCGCGACGCTGGCCGACAGGACGAGCCAGGTGCGCGGCCCCCGGTCGGTCAGCGGCCCGGCGGCCACCACGATCGTGTTGCCGAGCACCGTCGCCGCCGCGATGCTCGCGATGTTGAAACAGATCTTCACGACCGGTGACCGGCGCACGCCGTGCACCAGGGCGAGCGCCAGGATGCGGCTGACCAGCACCAGCGACGGCGGCAGGAAGAAGAAGCTCAGGAGCAGCGGAATCTCGGAGAACGACACCGCGACGACCTGCCGCCGCACCGTGAAGTGCAGCAGGGTCGCCTCGGTGGCGATGAAGAGCGCGCACAGCGCCATCGCCTTGGGTACGTCCGCCGGACGCGCCGGGAAGGCCGCCGCCAGCGGCACGAAGACCGCGATGGCGATGGCGGCCAGCGGGGCCGTGACAAACCAGGCGAGCTGGGCCGACCGGCGGACCGGAACTCGTATTCGTGGCACCGGCGCTCCCCAGTTATCGGCCCCGCGGCCGCGCGACCTCAGTCAAGCGGAACGGAACTCTGCGTCTCGCCGACCAGCCACACCGTGTCGGCCAGCATGTAACTGATCGGCCGGACCGCGAAGGCCGTGCCGACAGCGAGCACGCCGACCACGGCCACGAGGAGGATCCGCGCGACCAAGCCACGGAGCTTCCGTCGGTGCCCCTTCTGGCCGGAATCTTCCTGGGCCATGCCACCCTCCTCACAACATGCAGGATGCACCCGTCATATCAACTCGATGGAATGCTGCCACAGCCTACGATGCCCTGAAACCCTCGACTCGCACCTCTGGCCGGTGACCCGACGAAACTGTCCATTCGGCTATTACTTAGGGGTCCGACACCCCGATCCGACACGAACGCTTCTCACGTTTGCAGCGGGTCGTATGCCTCACGCTTACACGCGGCTCGCTCGCGGCGAGAGTACTCAAGTGCCGCGCCGCTGCGTACCCACTGCTACCGGTCCAACAACGACCCGGTGTCAAGCTGGAACGGGAACGGCCGGTCCGAGGTGAGCGGAACGCCGCCCGTAGCTGCGGCGTGCTCGACGTAGTGCGTGCCCTCCAGGCGGAACAGCCGCAGCAGCAGCGCGTCCGAATCCTGCTCAACCAGCAGGTACCACGCGATCCGGGCTGCCGCGTACAGCTGCATTTTCAGCAAGCGGTCTGCTGATGCGTTACCCGGCGAGACGACCTCGCCGACCAGAACGACCTCCGACGCCTCGGTCATCGCCCCGTCATCGTCAGTGTCCGCCACGACCAGATCGGGAATGACGATCCGGCCGGTCTGCAGTCGGACGTTGACCGCCTCCCAGACGCCCAGACCCGCCTCCGCAGCCGGCCCGTCAAGAGCATTGGCGATCCGCCGCGACAGACGCTGATGGCGCTTCGTCGGGGCGGGGCTCACCAACAGGCTCCCATCGAGCAGTTCGATCCGATCGACTGTTTCACCCAGCGCGAGGTAGTCCGCCTCGCTCCACGGACCGACGTGCTCCAGCACGGCGACGCTCATCTCGGTCCACCTCCCGGCTGACACCTGGCTCAAGCTTCTCATGACCGGAGGCACAGCTCCACGCAGCGCGGACAAGATCGACCCATCGACGATCTGCCACCATCGGCCGCCGACGGCTGGAGTCACCCGGATGGCGCCGGATACGAAGAAGGCCCTCGTCCAGAGTCTCCCCTGGCCGAGGGCCTTCTTCACAGCTTGTGGCGGGTGAAGGGTTCGTACCTTCGTAGCTTTCGCGACGGATTAACAGTCCGCTCCCATTGACCACTCGGGCAACCCGCCTGGGCTGGCCGCCGGCTCCCGGATCACTCCGGGCACGGCAGCGGTAGCAAGGATAACGGTACGACCGGGGGGCGGCGC
>JAEZGP010000780.1 GCA_023437285.1 Actinomycetes bacterium
AGGAAGCCCGGCTCGTCGCCCGTCGCGCGGTAGGCCAGCAGCCCGTCGTCGAAGTAGTCGAGGACCACGCCCGAGCCCGTGTCGAACGGCATGCTGAGGTCGACCCGGCGCACGAACTGCCCCGTACGGGCGTTGACGACGAGGAAACCGCGGACGACCCGCACGTCCATCCAGCCGAAGTCCTTCTTGGTCGGCGTCTCGTACACGGCCAGGTACGCCAGGTCCCCCGCCCCGCGCCGGAACAGGCACTGCGGCCCGTTGCGCTCGATGGCCGAGCCGGTCGGCACCCGCACCGCCTGCTCGCCCGAACGCAGGTAGGGGGCGGCGTCGAACTTGACCGTCTGCGGCTTCGTCGGGCGAGCCGGGTTCGTCGTCCGTACCGTCAGGGTCTGACCGGTCCAGTCCAGGCACGTGCCGCGCACGATCGTGCCCGCGTCGGTCGGTTCGCCGTCGGAGTGATCCGTGCCGGGCAGCGCGGTCACCTTCCCGGTGGTGACGTCGACCAGGGGGATCTTGCCGTCGTCGCGGGCCATGCCGATGAGCCAACGCCCGTTCGGTGACCACGCGCGCGCCGAGGCGACCTCCGTGAAGCCCGGCACGACCGACGTCGTCCGGCTCATCAGGTCCCGTAGCACGAAGCCGTCCCCGGTCGGATAGCCGAGGACACGCCCGTTCGGGGAGAGCACGACCACGCCCGCCGTGTCGGTCGGCAACGGAATGTTCCACTGCGTCCCGTCGCTCATGACCAGGTGCGTCCGGGACGCCAGGTCCTGCACCACCAGCGCTGCCCGGCCCACCGCGCGGTCGGCCGGCAGATCCGGCGCGTCGTCCTTCATCGTGATGCGCCGCGTCGGGAATCCGGGATGGGTCCCCGAGGCGTCGAAGGTCTTCATGGGTCCGGGCCGCTTCGTGGCCGTCGGCGACGGCGCCGCGCTCGCCTGCGGCTGCGGCCCGACATCGAGGGGTTCCGTCGAGCACCCCGCTCCAGCGCCCAGGACGGCCAGCACGACGCCCGAAACGACGATATTGCGCGGTTTCATCCCTGTTCCCCTGTTCCGATCGCGGGCCACAGGATAGACGAGGTTCCTGAGAAAGGCCCCCAGGCAGGAAGACCGGACGGACGAAGTTCGCGACCGGTTCGTCCGACCCGCCGCGCTGCCAGCGCCGCTACCCGCGCACGCTGTGGCCAACGACACACGCCCCGGCGTCGGCGGCCGCGTGCCGGCCGATCGGACCGGGCGCCCAGCTGGGAACTTCCGCCACGCGCGCCGCTCGCCGACGAACCGGGGCCGAGCATTCCAAGGATCACCACGTCGAGCCGCGGACAACCCCGCCACCGGGGCCGTCGAGCGCGCTGTCAGGCCACGCCCCCGCTCATTCATGATCATCTCTAGCGGATCGCACCGCGCGCCGTACGCACAGCAATCGTCGGACACGTAGGCTTGCGGTCATGAGCGACTTCGACGGACTGCCGGTACTGCGGTCGCCGGTTGCCGTGGCCGCCTTCGAGGGCTGGAACGACGCCGCCGACGCCTCCACCGGGGCCGTGGAACACCTGGAGGAGATCTGGCAGGCGCGCCGCGTGACCGCGCTCGACCCGGAGGAGTTCTACGACTTCCAGGTCAACCGGCCGACGGTGCGCACCCTGGACGACGAGACCCGCGCCATCGAGTGGCCGACCACCCGCTTCTCGGTGGCCACCCCGCCCGGGTCCGACCACGACGTGGTGCTCATCCGCGGCATCGAGCCCAGCACCCGCTGGCGCACCTTCTGCGAGCAGGTCCTCGAGGTCTGCCACAGCCTGGAGGTCAACCGGGTGGTGCTGCTCGGCGCGCTGCTGGCCGACGTCCCCTACACCCGGCCGCTGCCGATCAGCGGCACCGCCACCGACCCGGGCGACATCGCCCGGTTCGCCCTGACCCCCAGCCGGTACGAGGGCCCGACCGGCATCGTCGGCATCCTGCAGGAGGCCTGCCGGCAGGCCGAGGTCGACGCCCTGTCGTTCTGGGTACACGTGCCCCACTACGCCAACAACCCGCCCTGCCCCAAGGCGACGCTGGCCCTGCTGCACCGGGTCGAGGAGGTGCTCGACCTGCCCGTACCCATGGACGACCTGGCCGAGCGGGCCGCCGAATGGGAGCAGCGGGTCCGCACGGCCGCCGAGCAGGACGCCGAGCTGGGCGAATACCTGCGCGAGCTGGAGGAGCGGGCCGGCGAGGAGGGCCTGCGGCCACTGTCCGGCGACGAGATCGCCCAGGAGTTCGAGAAGTACCTGCGCCGCCGCGGCGGCCCGGGTGGGCCGACCGCGGGGATCTGAGCGCTACTGGCGGTAGGTGGTCAGGAAGCGGGCGAGCCGGCCGATCGCGTCGGTCAGGTCGGCCACCCGCGGCAGGGTCACCACCCGGAAGTGGTCCGGTCGCGGCCAGTTGAAGCCCGTACCCTGCACGATGAGCAGCTTCTCCTCGCGGACCAGGTCGAGGGCGAAGCGCATGTCGTCGACGATCGGGTGGACCTTCGGGTCCAGGCGCGGGAACGCGTACAGGGCGCCGCGCGGCTTCACGCAGCTGACCCCGGGGATCTCGTTGAGCAACTGCCACGCGGCGTCGCGCTGCTCAACGAGGCGGCCGCCGGGTAGGACCAGGTCGTTGATGCTCTGGTAGCCGCCCAGCGCCGTCTGCACCGCGTGCTGGGTGGGTACGTTCGGGCACAGCCGCATGTTGGCCAGGATGTCCAGGCCCTCGATGTAGCTGGCCGCGTGCTTCTT
>JAEZGP010000783.1 GCA_023437285.1 Actinomycetes bacterium
ACGCCGACGCCGACCGCACCATCACGTCCAACGAGACCGGGTACCACAACGGGTACTTCTTCTCGTACTGGAAGGACTCCGGCAACGTCACCATGCGACTTGGTGCCGGCGGCAACTACAGCTACCAGTGGAGCAACATCAACAACCACGTGGGTGGCAAGGGCTGGAAGCCCGGCTCGTCCAACCGGGTCGTGAACTACTCGGGTAGCTTCAACGTCAACGGCAACGGCTACCTCGCCCTCTACGGCTGGATGACCAACCCGCTGGTCGAGTACTACGTGGTGGAGAACTTCGGCAACTACAACCCCTCCACGGGTGCCCAGCGGTTCGGGTCGGTTGTCAGCGACGGCAGCACCTACGACCTGTACCGCACCCAGCGCGTGAACCAGCCCTCGATCCAGGGCACGGCCACGTTCTACCAGTACTGGAGCATCCGCCAGTCGAAGCGCACCGGCGGCACGATCACCGTCGCCAACCACTTCAACGCCTGGCGCTCGGCCGGCCTGACCCTGGGCCAGCACGACTACCAGATCATGGCCACCGAGGGCTACCAGAGCAGCGGCAGCTCCAACATCACCGTCAGCGACGGCGGCTCCAACAACGGCGGCGGCGGCACCACGCCCACCACCGGGACCGGCGGCGGCGGCAACACCGGCAGCTGCTCGGTCAGCGTGTCGCGGGCCGAGGAGTGGAACGACCGCTTCAACGTGACCTTCGCGGTCAGCGGGAAGTCGAACTGGACGGTCAGGATCAACCTGAACGGCGGCCAGAGCCTGCAGAACCGGTGGAACGCCAACGTCTCCGGCACCTCCGGGACGCTCACGGCGACACCGAACGGCTCCGGCAACAACTTCGGCATCACGCTCTACAAGAACGGCAACAACACCACACCATCAGCAAGCTGTTCGTAGCGTTCACCCCCGCCGCGCGTGTGCCAGCGCCACGCGACGCGGTTGCCGGACGGGCCGGCACATGCTAGGTTCTTCTCGGGTTGAGATAATCTCAATTAGAGAAGAACTTGGAGTGCGGGATGCGCGACTACGATCCTTCGCGGTACGAGCCGGCGGCGGTGACCGTCGACATCGTCGCGCTCACCATCCGCGACGGCGTGCTCCAGGTTCTGCTCGTGGAGCGCGGCGAGGAGCCGTTCCGCGGCCGGCTCGCCCTGCCCGGCGGCTTCGTGCGCTCATCGCGCGACGCGAAGGGCCGCGTCCGCGGCGAGACCCTCGACGCGGCCGCCGCCCGGGAGCTGGCCGAGGAGACCGGCCTGGTGCCCGGCCACGCCGCGCTCGCGCGGGTGCACCTGGAGCAGCTCGCCACGTACGGCGACCCCGACCGCGACCCGCGCATGCGGGTGTTCTCGGTGGCCTACCTGGCGTTCGGCGCCGACATGCCCGACCCGGTGTCCGGCGGCGACGCGGCCGCGGCCGGGTGGGTGCCCGTCGAGCGGGCACGGCGGCTGGCCTTCGACCACGACGCGATCCTCGCCGACGGCCTCGAGCGCGCTCGCGCCAAGCTCGAATACACGCCGCTCGCGACGTCCTTCGTCAGGCCCGAGTTCACGATCTCGGAGCTGCGCGCGGTCTACGCCGCCGTGTGGGGCGTCGAGCCGCACGCGGGCAACTTCCACCGCAAGGTGCTCTCCACGCCCGGGTTCGTCGTCGACGCCGGAGAGGTGACCGAGCGTGGCGGGACACGCGGCGGCCGGCGGGCCCGCCTCTACCGGGCCGGCGACGCCGCCCTGCTGCACCCGGCCCTGCTGCGACCCGAGGGCGGGCAGCGATGACGGCGCCCACGGACTTCGCCTCGGCAGCCCGGCTGCTGCGCGCCGCGCGTACCCCTGAGCAGGTCTTCGGCGCGGACCCGCAGGCGGCGACGGCGATCTACCGCGCGTTGGCCAAGCTCGTGCACCCCGACCGGGTCGGCGCCGACGAGGCCGCCGACGCGCACGCCGCGTTCGCCACGCTGAGCGCGCTGTGGTCGGCCCGGCCCGGCCACCGCACCGTTACCGCCCCGTCCGGCACCTACCGGGTGGGGGAGCGGCTCGCGGCCGACGACGTCGCCGACTACCTCGCCGCGACCACGGGCACCACCCCGGTGCTGCTCAAGGTCGTCCGACGACCGGCGGACAACGACCTGCTGCACGGCGAGGCGGCGGCCCTGCGCCGCGTGGCCGCAAACGTGCGGCCGGAGCACCGCGCCTACCTGCCCCGGCTGCGCGACGCGTTCACCCACCGCGACCGCGACAGCGGCGCTGACCGGGCGGTCGCCGTGTACGACCGGCTCGACGGGTTCGTCAGCCTCGCCGCCGTCCGGGACGCCGTCCCGCACGGCCTCGACGCGCGCGACGTCGCGTGGATGTGGCGGCGCCTGCTCGTCGCGATCGGCGTGGCGCACCGGGCCGGCGTGGTGCACGGCGCGGTACTGCCCGAGCACGTGCTCATCGAGCCGCGCGAGCACGGGCTGGTGCTGGTCGGCTGGACGTACGCGGCCACGGGAAAGGCCGGCCGGGTCCCGGCAATGGTGGGGCGCTACCGCGACTGGTACCCGCCGGAGGTGCCCGCCCGCGCGCCGGCCACCGCCGCCACCGACATCTACCTGGCCACCCGGTGCGTGCTCGCGCTCATGGGTGACCGCGCGCCGCAGGCGTTGCGGCAGTTCGCCCGCGGGTGCCTGCTGCGTCCGCCGGCGGCCCGCCCGCAGGACGCCTGGCGCCTGCTCACCGAGCTGGATGGCCGGCTCGAACAGATCTTCGGCCCCCGGCGGTTCCGGCCGTTCGCGCTACCCGCGACGGTCCCCGCCTGGCCGCGACACACCACCTAGAAGGAGGTACAACAATGGGCAGTGGACTGTGGTCCACCGACGTGTACGACGCGGCGGCGCGCACCCGGGCCCGCACCGGCGCGAGCGCGTTCGCGTACAGCGACTCTGGCGCGCGGAAGGTGCACCCGGCGCTCAATCCGTACGGGGTGACCGCGCGGGAGAGCCGCGACAGCGACGAGCACCCGCGGTCGCTGGCGATCGCGGTGCTCTTCGACGTCACCGGCTCGATGCGCGGCGTGCCGCGCATCCTGCAGACGAAGCTGCCGGGCCTGCTGGGGCTGTTGCTGCGCAAGGGTTACGTGGCCGACCCGCACATCATGTTCGGGGCGATCGGCGACGCCACCTGCGACCGGGCGCCGCTGCAGGTCGGCCAGTTCGAGTCGGACAACCGGATGGACGAGGACCTGGGCCGCATCCTGCTCGAAGGCGGCGGTGGCGGCCAGCACACTGAGTCGTACGAGCTGGCCATGTACTTCATGGCCCGGCACACCTCGATCGACTGCTACGAGAAGCGCGGCCGGAAGGGCTACCTGTTCGTCATCGGTGACGAGCTGGCCTACCGCCGGGTCAGGGCGAGCGAGGTCAAGAAGATCATCGGTGACGACCTGAGCGAGGACCTCAGCACGGAGGCGCTGGTCGCCGAACTCCAGCGCAGGTACCACGTCTACTACGTGCTGCCCGCCGGGGCGTCCTACGTGGGCGACCGGACGGTGCTCGACTACTGGCGCGACCTGCTCGGCCAGAACGTCATCGAGCTCGACGACCTCGACGCGGTGTGCGAGACGATCGCGCTCACGATCGGCCTGGAGGAGGGCGCCATCGACCTCGACGCCGGCCTGGACGACCTCGCCGACGTCGGCTCGACGGCCGGCGCGACCGTCGGACGGGCCCTGGCCCGCATCGGCGGCGCCGGTCGTGACCTGGCCGTCGGCCCGGCGCTGACCGACCCGACCGACGGCCCCGACGGACTCGTGCGCCTGTGAACACTGGACACGTCGCCGTCGTCGACCTCGGGTTCGGCGACGCCGGCAAGGGCACCGTGGTGGACTGGCTGTGCGCGACACAGCCGGTCCCCGCGGTGATCCGCTTCAACGGCGGCGCGCAGGCCGGCCACAACGTGGTGACCGCCGACGGGCGCTCGCACACCTTCGCCCAGTTCGGCTCGGGCACCCTGCGCGGCGTGCCGACGTTCCTGTCGCGGTTCATGGTGTTCGACCCGCTGGCCCTCACGGCCGAGGCCGAACACCTGAGCGCGCTGGGCGTACCCGACCCGTACGCCCTGCTGACGGTTGACCGCGACGCGCTCGTCGCCACCCCGTACCACCAGGCGGTCAACCAGGCGCGCGAACTGGCCCGGGGCGAAGGGCGGCACGGCTCGTGCGGCATGGGCGTCGGCGAGACCGTCGCGCACTGCCTCGACCACCCCGACGCGGCGATCCGCGCCGGTGACCTGCTCGCCCCGGTGGTGTTGCGGCGCAAGCTGTCCGCGCTGCGCGCGTGGGCCGACGCGACGTCCGCGTCGCTCGTCGCGGTCGACGCGCCGCCGGTCGAGGCGTGCCTTGCGGCGTACGCGGCGGTAGCGGCGCTGTTGCGGCTGGCCGACGGCACGAAACTGGACGCCCTGCTGCGCGCCGGGGGGTGCGTGTTCGAGGGCGCGCAGGGCGTGCTGCTCGACGAGTGGCGGGGCTTTCACCCGTACACGACGTGGAGCACCACGACGTTCGACAACGTGGCCGCGCTGACCCCGGACTTCTACCGGCTCGGCGTGCTGCGGTGCTTCACCACCCGGCACGGCGCCGGGCCGCTGGTCACCGAGGACGCGCACCTGACGGCGACGCTGATCGACCCGCACAACCACACCGGCCCGTGGCAGGGCGCGTTCCGGGTCGGGCACTTCGACGCGGTCGCCCACCGGTATGCCATCGAGGTGTGCGGGGGCGTCGACGGGCTCGCCCTCACCCACGTCGACGTCGCCGAGCGTACGCCCGAACTGCGCATCTGCCGGGCGTACTCCGATGGTGTCGACCG
>JAEZGP010000006.1 GCA_023437285.1 Actinomycetes bacterium
GGGCTGCCCGCCGGGCTGATGCCGCCGGCCGGCATCGGGCTGCACGTCTGGGTGCTCACCCAACCGGAGCAAGACCAGCCACAGCAGTCGCGGATCCTGTTCGTCGACGCCTCCACCAGCAGCCCACCCACCGGGCTCATCACCCGAGTGTGGCGGTCGTACCTGTCCGACGGGTACGCCGAGGAACCCGGCCTGCACCGCGCCGTGCCGACCATCGACCTGCTCGACAACCACGTGGACCTCACGCCCCGACGGCACCTGTCCCGCCCCGACCATCAGCCGGGCGACGCGGCACGCACGGTGTCGCGCCGCAACGACCTCGCGCGCGTACTGGCCGAACTGGCGCGCGACGTTCCCTTCGTGAAGCCGGCGGACGCGGGCGCGGCACCTAGCGTGCCCCGGGTGAACCTGGCCGATCTCGCGCGGGCCGACACCGTGTCGCTACGCCGGTTGGCCCGCGACCTCGATGCCGAAGGGACGGCCTTCTCGGTGAAGGCAGGCGATATCGTTGTCGCCCTAATGGGGGACAGCGTCACGGCCCGCGTACTGCGCGCGGACGCGTCCGACCCGCAACTGGTGCCAGGGACCTACCTGCTCAGCGTCGACCCGGACACCTTCGACCCGTGGTTTCTGGCCGGGGTGTTGTCCCACGGTGGCGAAGGCGGGCGGCGCGGCGGCAGGAGCACGGTAACCAGCGCCTCGACCCGCCTCGACCTGCGGCGGTTCAGTATTCCGGTCCTGGCCCTGCCGGACCAGCAGCGCTACGGTCGGGCCTTTCGCCGGTTGGCCGACTTCCAGGCGAGCCTGCGGACCGCTACCGAACTGGGCGATGCCGTGGCCAGGGACATTCACGCCGGCCTCACCAGCGGCACCCTGGCACCTGGAGACTGACCCCGGAGTCCGATCCTGGTCGCGATCGATGATCTAGGGTGGTCGCCCAACTTGTAGATCTTTACCGGCGGCCCCGGTTCGGCCGGGGCCTTCCGAAGAGCAAGGCGGACATGCGATGGGCGTCATCTATCTCGTCAGGCACGGACAGGCCTCGTTCGGCGCCGCGGACTACGACGTCCTCAGCCCACTGGGACACGAGCAGGCCAGGCTTGCCGGACGGGAGCTTGCCGCACGTGCCCGCAGGCCGTTGCTCGTGTCGGGCACGCTGCGCCGACAGGCGCACACCGCGGCCCTGCTCGGACTCCCGGCCGCTGCCGGCGTCGTCGAGGACAGGCGCTGGAACGAGTACGACCACCTCGGACTCGTCGACCGGTACCCGTCGACTGATCCCGGCGACGCGGGTTCCCCGGCCGCCGACGCCGCGACGGCGGGCGACAGTCGCCTGTTCCAGGCCCGCCTCGACCACGCCCTCGCGCGGTGGATCGACGACGCCGACGGCGGTTGGGACGCGTTCGTCTCCGGCGCGACCGCGGCGCTACGCGCCGTTGCCGCCCGCCTCGCACCCGGTCAGGACGCTGTCGTAGTCAGCTCGGGTGGCGTCATCGCCGCCGTCGCGGGTTCACTCGTGGGCGCCCCGCCGGCCGGCGTGATCGCGCTCAACCGGGTCATGGTGAACGCGTCCATCACCACCGTGCTCGCGGGATCCTCCGGTCTGAGTCTGCTGTCCTTCAACGAGCACGCCCATCTCGGGCCGTCGCGCACGTACCGCTGACGCATCTGTCCATCAAAAGGTCCCCATCCACGGCGACACGCGGCGCGCGACGTGTTCCAGGTCGGGCAGCCATTTCTCCGCCGTGTCGAGCGGCATGCGGTCGCGACGACCGGTCAGAAGTCGCCGGCCTCGTGGCGCAGTTCGGCGAGCACCGCGATCAGGGACGCGACGTTGTCGGGTGACAGGCCCGGTGCGACGAACACCCGGGCGTTGAGCTGCTCGGTGGCCGCGACGGCCAGGTCGGTGCCCGCCGGGAGGATCTCGACCAGCGTGGCGCGCCGGTCGGCCGGGTGGGGCGTACGCCTGACGAGGCCGGCGGACTCCAGGCGGTCGACGGCGTTGGTGACGCTGGTCGGGTGCACCTGCAGCCGCTGGCCGATCTTCGCCATGGGCAGCGAGCCCGTGCGGCTGAAGTGCAGGAGCATGAGGACCTCGTAACGGGCGAAGGTCACCCCGTACGGCTTGAGGACGGACTCGACCCGGGCGAGAACGATCTGTTGTGCCCGCATGAGGGACGTGACCGCCGCCATTCCCTCCGCCGCCGCCGCCCACCCGTGGGCGGTCCACTGGCGGCGCGCTTCGGCGATCGGGTCCATGGGCAGGTTGTCGGCAGGCACACAGCGATCGTAGAGGTGCGGACGGTCGCATGGACATCAGAAAGTCGGACGACCTAAGATCTGTGCAACTGCCGGACCTCCCGCATCCCACCCGGGTGACGAGTGGCCGGTGCGCCGTCAGCTCACTCTGCCTAGGGAGCGTCCTTGAGCCAGCCGAAGCCGTCCTCCCGACCCGGCCCCGCGCTGCACGTACCCGTGCATCCGGTGCGGTTCGTCACCGCGGCCAGCCTCTTCGACGGGCACGACGCGGCTATCACGATCATGCGGCGACTGCTGCAGAGCCAGGGCGCCGAGGTTGTCCACCTCGGTCACGACCGCAGCGTGGAGGAGGTCGTGACGGCGGCGGTGCAGGAGGACGTGCAGGGCGTTGCCGTCTCGTCCTATCAGGGCGGACACGTCGAGTACTTCAGTTACCTGGTGCAACGCCTGGCCGAGCGCGGTGCCGGGCACGTGCGCGTGTTCGGCGGCGGGGGCGGGACGATCGTGCCGGCCGAGATCGCGGGCCTGGCCGAGCGGGGTGTGCGCATCTTCAGCCCGCAGGACGGCCAGCGGCTCGGCCTGCCCGGCATGATCAACGAACTGATCCGCGAGTGCGACGTCGACCTCGCCACCCAGCGGCCCGACCTTGAGGCGCTGCTGGCCGGCGACGAGGCCGCGCTGGCGCGGGCGATCACCGTACTGGAGGCGGGCGCCGACGCCGAGTTGGCGGACGCGCTGCGCTCCGCCGCGGCGTCGCGTACCGTGCCGGTGTTGGGCATCACCGGCACGGGCGGCTCCGGGAAGTCGTCGTTGACCGACGAGCTGGTCCGCCGGCTGCGGCGCGACAGCGAGGACAAGCTCCGGGTCGCGGTCCTCGCGGTCGACCCCACCCGCCGGCGGGGCGGCACGTTGCTGGGCGACCGGATCCGCATGAACAGCATCGCCCCGGACGTGGTCTATTTCCGTTCCCTGGCGACCCGTACGCCGGGAGCGCAGGTGCCCGAGCACCTCGACGACATCCTGG
>JAEZGP010000010.1 GCA_023437285.1 Actinomycetes bacterium
CACCAGCGCGGCGTTGGCGCGACCGCCCGCCGGCGGCAGCAGGCGCGGCTCGGCGCTGGTGGAGTCCTTGGCGGTCGCGGGATCCACCCAGCCGTCCAGCTCCGCCGGGAGCGACGGGGGTGCCTCGGCGCGCACCCGCGGCACGGCGAACAGCGCCTCGCCCGCACCCGCGTTCCGGTCGAGGATCACCTCGGCGGGCAGGTCGGCAAGCCACAGCACCGTCTCGTACTCGCTCACGTCGAGCACCCTGCGGCGGCGCGCCTGCGCCACATCGCGCAGGAACTCGACAAGGTTGCTCGTGGTGGCGACCAGCTCGCGGTCGCGTGATCGGGTCGACGGCACGGGGTCCTCCCTCGGCGGCGGCGCGGACTCCCGCCCGCTCCGACGGTAACGCGCCCGAGCGACATCCGGCTCGTCGAAAGGCCCGTACCACGCCAAGCTATGAGCCGTGGCGGTACGTGGTACCACCACAGTCCAGCGCCACCAGGGGTTACGCAGCGTATGGGGTCTGTCGGCTGAGGACGCCTGGACTATTCGATGCGGGTCAGCGGAAGATCTTCTAAACGCTTCGTATAGTGCTCGGCAAGCGCCGGGAAACGTGCCTCAGCCTCGGCGCGAAGGTCACGCCACGCCTCCCGGAGCCTCGCAACGGTCTCTCTGACGGTAAGCGTGGCCGCCTCCGGATCGGCCTGTGCGACATCAGCGACGCTCGCGAAATCACTGACCTCCACGAGCCACGGTTCCTTCTTCCCGGCGAGTGACAGAGCAAGTGGCGCGCGACGATAAGGGCTGTAGACGCTGAGGGAGTGAAAGTCGTACACCGGAGCGAGGCTGGGCGTACGCCGGTCGGAATACCGTAGCGCCCAGTTCTTGAGATGAGCATCGGTGTTGCCAACGATGATCATCGCGGCCAACCGGGCAACGTAGTCGGTGAATCCACCAGCGCCAAGTAGACCCCGAACAAATCGACCGAGCGAGTCATACGTCGCGCCCGACTCGCTGTACTACATCGCCGGCGCGACCTCGGCTACCTGAGCGAAGTCCTCAACGTGCACACGGCCGCCGGCCTCGCGATCGAACCTCTTGACGGCATAGACGAGTTCCGAGGGGTCGACAAGTCCCTCCGGCAACCCGCCGACGTCCTTGGCGGCCAGCAGTTGGGTATCCGGCACGAGAAACCCCGCTGCGGCGAGCCAGCGCATAGTCAGGTACTCGTTGAGCGGCAGTTCGCGAACAGAGCGGTCCGGCAGCTTGACGATCCACCATCCGCCCTGCCCACTCACGGGCAGCGTCAACCGGGCTCCTGGAACGCTGAACTTCAGCTGGACCCCGGCGAGCGAATGCCGCAAGGGATGGTCCGGCACAGCGTCCGAGGGTACGACGTCATCGTCTGGTTCACGCCCGCCCTGTACCACCACGGCACCAGGAAGATCTGCGCCAAGGCGTTGTAGCAACGTGAAGTCTCCGATGCGGCCCCCACCCAGGTCGCGCACGACGTACTGACGCATGGCTCCCTCAGGCAAGAGGTTGGCGAACCACGCGGGTAACCCCACCCGCTCAGAGCGGCGCGCACCCGGATCATCTTCAAACGCCTGACCGAACACATCATGGCCACCGGTCAACTGCTGCTCATACGTAAAGGTCGATCCACCTTGAACGTAACGCAACCAACCGATGTGCTGACCATGGAGTGTGACTTCCGCGTCGATCGGCGGCATCTACGCGGCCGCCCGGATCAGATCGGCCATGGCAGCGCCGTCCCGGGCATTCCACTCGGCCATCCGACCGACATGCCTGCGGACGACCTCCCGGACCGCTTCGGCGCGGCGCTCAAGAAACGCCACGTCGTGCCCGCCGGCCAGGAGGCGTCGGCCCTCATCGTCGACGAGATGACTTTGGGCGACGTCCTCGGGCGCAGCCAGCATGGCAGCACGAACGCTGCGGCGACCGGGTAGCACTGTGGTAAACAGGCGATTGGCAAACGTCTCCGCGCCCCGGACCGACTCGGGAACCACCAGGGGCCGCAACGGCGTTGCGTCGCTATCCAGGACCGCTGACGGATCCAACGGTTCAAACCCCGCAAGGTCTCTCGGCGACAGGGACAACAAGCCGAGCACGTTGAGCTTCGTCATGGCGTGCGAGAAATCGACGCGCTCAATCTCGGCCTGAAAGTCGGGATACTGCGGCACTGCGGCAAGGAGTTCCTGGGCCGCCGACATGGCGCCCGTAACGGTGGCCCGCGCGATCTGGTCCCGGACCTCAGGAACACTGACGGCGCGCGCTCTGGTCCCCGCGACCGCCGAACGCCACAGCCATCGACGCATCAGCGTCGCGACACGCCCCTCCGGAACACCGTGCTCGGCGATGAACCGGACCAGCACCGGCAGCACGTCGGAGTACGGCAGCAGACGGACATGGGGAATTCCCGCCTCCCCCTGAAGAAAGAGTGCGGCATCGCGGAGTGCGCCTGCCGCGGCGAGGAAAGTGTCTGCCCGGTCCTCGGCTGAGTCGAACTCATCGCGAAAGTCGTCCCGAAAGACATCCCCGCCACGAAAGGCAAGCAGGCACCGGAGCGCGAGCCGCTCATCGAGAGAACCGAAGCCGACATCGGCAGTCACCACGGCAAGACCACGCAGATCCATGGGCCGTTCACCCGCCATGCTGGCATGCAGCGACTGGAACACCTCGGTACGGGTCAGCCGACGGCCGGCCGTATTGACCCGGTTGAAGATTTCGAGCAGCTCACCCTCATCTGTCGACGACACGACGTAGATAGGGATCTGGTACTCGCGGATGGCCGTAGCCGCGACGTAGGCCCGTTCGATCTGATCCCCTGACAGCGACGCGGCGTTCCCCCGCATCCAGCCTAGAAGCGTTGCGGTATCAAGCAGTTTGCTCACGGGCACCCAGGTAGCCGGGGGCACCTGGCGCACGCCGGCCGTGTGGAAGTCTCCCGTTTCCAGGTCGAGGTGAACCCGGAAGCGGGAATCGACCGTCCTGTCCGCCTCAACGAGAGCGCAGACAATTGCGGTGATCCGCTGTTGACCGTCGACCACCCACAGGGCCGAATCGGTTCGAGGCGCCTCGATGACCAAGGTCCCGATGCGCACCGTCTGCTCGGGCGCCGGGCGACGCCACAAAAGCAGATTGCCTATCGGATAACCCCGTACGAGGCTGTCGAAAAGCTTGACGATGTCGCCCGCGTCCCAGCGGAACAGCCGTTGGAACGACGGAATCCGGATAAGCCCGCTGCGGACGTCCCGCACCAGGTCCTCAGGCGTCCGGTACTCCACCCGCGGGCGGTCAAGCTCGACCACGGCACCCCCAGCGTCGAACAGTTGTCCCGAGCGTATCGGATACGCCCTGCTACACCGTCCAGCTTTGAGGTGCCATGCCGGATCACCGCATGTGGGGGTACGTGTGGTCCGTCGGGGGGTCGAAGGTCTCCTTGATGGCGCGCGGCGACACCCAGCGCAGCAGGTTGTGGGCCGACCCGGCCTTGTCGTTGGTGCCGCTGGCGCGCGCGCCGCCGAACGGCTGCTGCCCGACGACGGCACCCGTGGGCTTGTCGTTGATGTAGAAGTTGCCGGCCGCGTACCGCAGCGTGTCGGAGGCCCAGTCGACGACCTTGCGGTCGCGGGCGAAGATGGCGCCGGTGAGCGCGTACGGGGCCACGGATTCGGCCTGCTTCACCACGTCCTCGAACGAGTCGTCGTCGAAGACGTGCACGCCGAGGATCGGGCCGAAGTACTCCGTGGTGAACACCTCGTGGGTCGGGTCGGTGCACTCGACGACCGTGGGACGGACGAAGAACCCGGTCGAGTCGTCGACCGTGCCGCCCGCGAGCACGGTGCACGAGTCGGCGTTCTTGATCCGGTCCAGGGCGGCCGCGTGCTTGTCGAACGCGCGCCGGTCGATGACCGCGCCGCCGAAGTTCGAGAAGTCGGTCACGTCGCCGTACGTGAGGGAGTCGGCGGTGGCGGCGAGGCGGTCCCGCAGCCCGCCCTCCCACAGCGACCGGGGCACGTAGGCACGCGAGGCGGCGGAGCACTTCTGTCCCTGGTACTCGAAAGCACCGCGCACCAGCGCCGTGAGCAGCGCGTCGGTGTCGGCGCTGGAGTGGGCGATGACGAAGTCCTTGCCGCCGGTCTCGCCGACGATGCGCGGATAGGACCGGTAGCGGGTGAGGTTCTCGCCGATCGTGCGCCACAGCAGCTGGAACGTCGGCGTGGAGCCCGTGAAGTGCAGGCCGGCGAAGTCGGGGTCGGTGAGCGCCACGGCACTGACGGCGGTGCCGTCGCCGGTCACCATGTTGATCACCCCGGGTGGCAGGCCGGCCGCCTCGAACAGCCGCATGACGTGGTGCGCGGCGAACTGTTGGGTCACCGACGGCTTCCAGACCACGGGTACGCCCATGAGGGCCGGCGACATCGGCAGGTTGCCGGCGATGGCGGTGAAGTTGAACGGCGTGATCGCGACGACAAAGCCCTCCATGGGGCGGTGATCGAACCGGTTCCACACGCCCGGCGACGAGATGGGCTGGTCGCGGCGGATCTGGTCGCCGAATCCGACGTTGAAGCGCAGGAAGTCGATCAGCTCGCAGGCGGAGTCGATCTCGGCCTGGTAGGCCGTCTTCGACTGGCCGAGCATGGTGGCGGCGTTGAGGGTGTCGCGCCACGGGCCGGCGAGCAGTTCGGCCGCCCGTAGGAAGATCGCGGCCCGCTCCTCGTACGGCAGGGCGCGCCAGCCGGGGGCCGCCGCCTTCGCGGCCGCGACCGCGGCGGCCACATCGTCGTTGGTCGCATTGTGGGTGACGCCGAGCACGTGCGCGTGCTTGTGCGGCTGGACGACCTCCATCGCGTCACCGCCGCCGGGACGCTGCCGGCCGTCGATCGTCATCGTGAGGTCGATTTGCTCGGCCGCGAGTTCCGCGAGGCGCCGCTGCAGGCTGGCTCGCTCGGGGGACCCCGGCGCGTACTGTCGCACCGGCTCGTTGCGTGGCTCGGGCACCGAAAAGACAGCATCCATCGCAGGCTCCTCCGCACGACGTCCACGGCGACCCTGCCGTGGCCCCGTCCCCCATACTCGCACGCCCCGTCCGGGTCATCGCGAGACCGATCAAGCGCGGGTGACGGCCGTCCCAGGCCGGTCGGCCTGCCCGCGTACCCTGGGTGGGTCCCGCGCCCCGGCCCGGCCGCGACAAGGAGACCGACATGACCCGACCTGGCCTCGCCTCGACCGACGCCGAGCCCGACACCGACACCGAGCCCGACGCCTCGACCGCCTCGCGGCTGCGCGCGCCGGGCGGTCTCGTGCTGCTCCTGCTGAGCCTGCTGTGGCTGGCGCGCGAGATGTGGGCGGCGCACGCCTCGATCGCGCGCAACCTCGACGACCCCGTTGTGGCGATCAGTTCCGTGGCGTTGGCGCTGCCCGGCGTGGTCACGGCGAGCCTGGTCGCCGGCGTGGCGGCGGGCCTGTTCGTGGCCCTGCGCCTCGCCGCCCGGACCCGCGTGACCGACAGTCCGACGACCGACGGCCCGGTGGCCGACGGCGTACTGAGCACCGGGTCGCAGGCCGCCAAGGACGGCATCGCGGACGGGGCCGTGGACGACCCGGTCGAGGAGGCCGATGAGCCGCAGCGGTCGCCCTGGCCGGGGGTCGCGGCCCGCGTCGCCCGGCGGGCGGCGATCACCGGCGGCGCCGGCCTGCTCGTAGGCCTGGTCGCGGC
>JAEZGP010000027.1 GCA_023437285.1 Actinomycetes bacterium
AGGCCGTACGCTCGAAGCCGTGACGATGCGCTGGCGTGAAGTGGAGCCGCTACCCGAGCTGAACGGGACGGTGGCACCCGTCCTCTCCACGGTCGACGCGCTGCGCGCCGCGTGGGAGGAGTCGCTCAGTTACGCCTCACCGGAAGAGTTCGCCGAGGCCCGTCAGCGCAGCCTCCGACGGCACGCCATCGAGACCGGCATCATCGAACGCCTTTACGATCTTGATTGGGGCGTCACGGAGGCGCTGGTCGCTGAGGGCATCACCGTAGAGGTCGCGGAGCGGGAGGGCGGCGTGACCGAGGACGCGCTGCGGCTCATCCGGGACCAGCTGGGCGCGCTGGAGTACCTGACAGAGGCGGTCCGCCAAGGGCAGGAGTTGTCGATCTTCTTCGTCCGGGAGCTGCACGCACTGATCACCCGCCACCAGCCCACCTACGAGGGACGCAACGCACTCGGCCAGATCGTTCAGATCCCGTTGCCGCATGGCCAGTGGAAAACCCACGCCAACCACGTCCGACGCGGCGACGGGACGCTGCTCGAATACACCCCGCCTGAGCACGTCCAAGCTCAGATGGAGCGGCTCGTCAAGCTCCACGCCGAGATGACAGATGTGCACCCGGTCGCCCGGGCGGCCTGGCTGCATCACCGGTTCATCTGCATCCACCCGTTTGCTGACGGCAATGGCCGGGTCGCGCGGGCTCTGACGCTGCTCGTCCTGCTACAGGCGCGCTATGCCCCACTCGTCGTCGACCGACGAAACCGTGAGGACTATATCCGCGCCCTCGACGCCGCCAACGACAACGATCTTCGTCCGCTCATCCGGCTGTTCGCCCAACTGGAGATCGTGGCGCTGCGCACCGAGATCGAGCGCCCAGCCGTCGTGACGCCTGCTTCCCACCGAGCGGTGGACATCGCTCAGGCGTACGCCGAACGGCTCAAGCGTCACAGGTCGAGAACCAGCGCCAACACGCTGACGAACGCCACTGAACTTCGCGCGTCGCTCAGCGACCGCGTGCGCCGGCACCTGCAGGAATCCTGCGACGGACTCCTCGCCGCCTTTAGACGTGTTGACCCCGCTGCTGAGGGAACCGTGACGGAACAACGGGTCCGCGGCGTCAGGCACGTCGTGCTACGGATCGCCGTGCTGGATCTGCACCTGCGCTACAACGTCTTCTTCACCGCTGACGATGCGGCCGTGCTGGTCGTCTCAGTTGAGGCCATATCGCATAGGCGAACACTATTCGAGCCAACTCCGGTCGACACCGTCACCCTGCTGCCCACCGATGACCTGGACAGCCGGTGGCCGGAAGTTGAGGAGCTGATCGACCGTACGTTGGCTGCCGCCGTGGACGCGTACGGACAGCAGCTCAGCGCGCCTCCCGGCATCTCGCCCGCCTTCGAATTCCCCGATTAGGGACGCGATGGAGCCTCTGCCGGGGACGAGGTGTAGAGCTGGGCGATGACGTCCTCGATGGTGGGCTCCGTGACCGTGAGGTCGCGGATGGGACCCAATTCCGGGAGCCTCGCCACGAGCGCGCCGACCGTCGTGCGGGAGCCGTCGATGGAGAAGACGACGCGACCGTCCTCGTGGGACTCGACGGTGACGCCGGGCATCGCCGTTGGCGCCGCCACCGGCGCCTCGAAGTCCACCTCCACGCGGCGGCGCGAGCCGTAGCGGGCGTGCAGGGCGGCGAGCGTACCGTCGTGGACCACGCGACCGTGGTCGATGACGACGAGGCGGCGGCAGAGGCGCTCGATGTCGGCGAGGTCGTGGGTGGTGAGCACGACCGTGGTGTCCCCCGCGTCGCGCAACTCGGTGAGGAACGCCCGTACCGCCTGCTTGCTGACCACGTCGAGGCCGATGGTGGGCTCGTCGAGGAACAGCACGCGGGGGGCGTGCAGCAGGGCGACGGTGAGGTCGCCGCGCATCCGCTGGCCCAGCGACAGTTGCCGCACGGGGGTGTCGAGGAAGCCGTCGAGATCCAGCCGGTCGCGCAGCAGCCGCAGCCGCGCCGCGTGCTCGGTCGCCGGTACCCGCCAGATGTGGCGGGCCAGCTCGAACGACTCGCGCAGCGGCAGGTCCCACCACAGTTGCGTGCGTTGGCCGAAGACGACGCCGATGCGCCGCGCCAACCGGGTGCGCTGCGGCACCGGTTCCAGGCCGCACACCCGCAGGTGCCCGGCGGTGGGGGTGAGCACGCCGGTGAACATCTTCATCGTGGTTGACTTGCCGGCGCCGTTGGGCCCCAGGTAGCCCAGCAGCTCGCCCTCCTCGACCGCCACGTCGACGCCGTCGACCGCCGGCACCGTGTGCCGGGACCGGCGCAGCCGCCCCGCCGGCTTCGTGACGGTGAACTCCTTGCGCAGCCCGCGTGCGTCGATGACGTTCATGACCCCGTACTCCGGTAGTGCCTGATGCCCAGCCGCCACGACAGCGCCGCGCCGCCGGCCGCCACGGCCGCGACGGCGGGCGACACCCATCCGGCCCAAGCGGGCAGGCCCAGCGGGTCGGTGCGGCCCAGCAGCGCCAGCGCCGGGTAGTAGGCCACAAAGGCGAAACCCAGCCCGTACGCCAGAACGCGGCGCATGGCCGCTCCGTAGATGTTGATGGGGTACGACGTGAAGTCGCGTCCGCCGTTGGTGAGCGAGAACGCGAGTTCGCCCGAGTCGATCCACCAGAACGCCACGGTCGCGGTGGCCACCATGACGGCGCTGAACGTCACCGCGCCAGCCAGCGGCGCCACGACCGCCAGCGCGGCCGTCGCGGGCGTCCAGGTGATGCCCGCGCGGGCCAGCGCGACGGCGAGAATGACCACGGCCACGATGACCCGACCCACCCGGCGCGGCGTGAAGTCGACGACGACGAGCTGCCCGAACGCCGACAGCGGACGCAGCAGGACCCCGTCGAGCAGGCCGGAGCGGACGTAGAACTGGAGGCGTTCGAGGTTGCCGACGGCGAGGTCGGCAGCGGAGAACGCGGTCGACGAGAGGCCGAACATCACCAGGACCTCGGCCGTACCGAAGCCGCCCATCGACCGCGCCACCCCGAACAGCACCAGGACAACGAGCAGGTCGAGCGCGGCGAAGGTGCCGCTGATGACCACGGACATCAGGAAGGACGCCCGGTAGGTGATCTGGCTGCGGATCTGGGCGGCGAGGACCCGCCGGTAGATGCCGACCGTGCCGGCCACGGCCCCCCGGTCAGCCACCCTGGATCACGAGCTTGCGTTCGGCGCGCTGCTGCACGTACCCGCAGCTGAGCAGAAGGACCACCGACCAGAGTGACTGGGCCAGCAGAATGAGGCCCTGGTGGGCCAGGCCACCCCGCTCCACGAGGATGTCCAGCGGACCTTGCATGATCGACGGGAACGGTGTGGCGACCCACAGGGTGGCCTCCGCCCAGTCGGGCAGGAAGGGCAGCGGGAACGTCAGCCCGACGAACAGGCCGGTGACCACGAACCAGGCGGCGATGACCCCGCGCAGGTCGAGCAGCCAGTAGCCGGCGGCGTTGAGCAGGAAGCGACAGCCGAAGCAGACGACGACGCCGAGGATCATCGAGACGGCGAACAGCGGATAGGTCGCCAGGTGGCGCGGGACGTAGAGGTCGAAGAAGAGCGCGCCGACCGCGACCGGCACGACGAAGCGGATCAGGACGGCGAACCCGGCCCGGCCGAGGTCGATGGCGAGGTAGCTGAGGACGGGGTTGAGTGGGCGCAGCAGGTCGGCCACGACGTCGCCGGTGCGGATGCGGTCGCCGAGATCGGTCCAACCCCACAGGGCGACGACGCCGATCAGCCCCTGGGTGACCCAGCAGAAGGTCAGCAACTGCTCGGCGGTGTACCCGGCGGCGTTGGCGACGCCGGTCGCGGCCGTCGCGCCGGCGATCGTCGCCAAGAAGACAAAACTGCGGAGAAAGCCGAATACCGAGTTGGTAACGCACGCAGCCACGGTGGCCTGCCGGTAGGTGGAGTAACGCCGGAATCCCGCCACGGCGAGCGCCCACAAGGGGGACATTATGGACGGTCGGGCATCGACTGGTTCCGGGGGCACGGTGGCAAGATCGGGATGCACGCCGTAACCTCCGTACGCAGCCGGCTTGGAGACTTTACCCACAGCATCCCTGAGCCGGCATACCGCATTTCCGCACTGACCGTGACGAGGTGGCCTGGTGAGCGACGACCGCCGCGACGAACGGCCGGAGCGTGCCGCCCCCTCGTGGGCGACCGTGCCGACAATGCCGTGGACGCGGGTCACGCCCACTGAGGACGCCGACGACGACATGGCCGACCTGCTCGAACGCGAACGGGCCGCGCGCCGTGCCCGATCCCAGGCACACCC
>JAEZGP010000040.1 GCA_023437285.1 Actinomycetes bacterium
GGTCGGCGACCGTACGGGCTGCCAGCCGCCGGGGCTGGGTGTGGCCGATCATGCCGCGCACGCCGCGGCCGGCCTCAAGACAGAGTTTGGGCAGCTGGGTGGTCTTGCCGGAGCCCGTCTCGCCGGCCACGATCACGACCTGGTGCTCCTTGATGGCCGCCAGGAGGTCGTCGCGGCGCTGGCTGACGGGCAGCTCTTCCGGGTACGCGATCGTGGGAATTTTGGCTTTCTTCTCCGCGACGCGGAGCTCGGCAAGCTCGATCTCGGTCTCGATCTCGGCGAGCGTCTTGTTGGCCGCGTCGGGATTGCGAATCTTTCGGGCGCCGTCGAGGCGACGGCGGACCCGGCCCTCGTCCCGCAGCGTCAGCGTGGCGGCACGAGCGCGCAGCTCAGTCAGGCGCTTGTCGGACTGCGGCACCCGGTCGGGCCGCGCGTGGGTCGCCGGCTTCTGGCCGGCGTCTGGTGTAGCCATGGCCTGGCAAGAATAGGCATACCGGGCGCCGGACCGCCTTCGGGTTTCGGCATTGCCACATCCTGCGTCATGATCACCAAGCGGTGCGTAACTTATGGCAGAGTTCTCCCGTGGCAGATGAACAGCGCGTTGACCCCTCCTGCGCCATGACGCGCGGCGAGAACCCGCCACATGTGGGACCCCGCACGCTGGTCACGGTTTTCGATACCCCCGTCGCGACGTACCTGCAGCACTTCGCGCGCGATATCGGCTTCCGTACCGTCCTGCTCGACCCGGACTCCGACCGCCTGTCCTGGGCCGAGTGGCGCTACGCCGACCACGTCACGACCCTGCCCAGCGACGACTTCGTCGACCGGACCACCGACGTGATCATGACGGATCACGAACGCCCCGAACTGGGCAAGGTGCTCGAACAGACCCTGCGCCTGCCCGCCCGCTGGATCGGCGTCATTACCAACCCACGCCACCCGGCCCCGTACGTCGCCGAGCTGCGGCAGATGGGCGTGCCGGACGGGGTGATCGCCCGCATCCACCGGCCCGCCGGGCTGAACATCGGCTCCGCGTCGCCACCGGAGGTCGCGGTGGCGGTCCTGGCCGGCCTCATCGCCGACCGCAACCGCCGCCCGGGTGGCTTCCTGTTCTGAGGTTGGCACCCATTCAGCGGCTGACCGCCCGTCCGCCCGGGTGGTAGAACTTCGCGGGCCGGGCTCGCCTGGCCACACGCCTGCTGGCGTCAGGCGAACAGTTCGTCAGCCTTGGTGGCCGTGGCGGCTCGGCGGATCCACACGTCGAGTTGGTCAATATCGGCGCAGTCGGCGATGCGCTCGCGCGCTTCCTCGGAGATATCGATCCCACGAGCTTCCAGAACGGCCAACACAGCTCGCGCCTCGCCCCTTGCCTCGCCCTGGGCGAAGTAGCGGCGGGCAAAGTCGCTCTGGTATCGGTGGGGCGTTGTTGTCATGAGGACCTCCAGGTGGGCGCGGGCCGCCTTCGGCAGGGCCGCGAGCACGACATCAGCATACAGTTCGGCGTGTTCTTGATCGATAACGTCGAGACCGGCGAGGAACGCCTCCAGCACCGGCGCCCGATGGCGCGTTCTTCTCGCGTGCGCGAGCGCCGACAGCACCGTCAGCTCCGGGTTTCTTCGCGCCGTTACGCTGTCGGTCACCACCGGCACGGCGTCCGGGCCGAGCACGAGCGCGGTGAGGGAAAGGCCAGGTTCACTGACAACAATCGGTTCGGCGCATTGGCGGGCGATCGAAGCGCCCGGGCAGACGATGAGAAGCTGGACCGGGCACCCAAGACGGGAGTGAAGGTTCGCGACATAGGCCGGCCAACTGCGACGCTTCTTCTCGATGGGTCCGAGCTGCACCTCAACGATCACGGCGTGCACGGGCTCGCCCTGGGACAGAAAAGTGATCACCGCGTCAGCGCGATACTCGGTCGACATGACCGCTGAGAGGTCGGACGAGGACGCCAGCGCCTGATCGAAGGTGGGCACCGATACGCCGAACGGGTCGGTGAGCACTTCGGCGGCAAGGGCTGGTCGCTCGCGGAACATCTCAATGAGGGTTTCGTGGAGCGTGGAGGGCATGGCGACGACGTTAGGGACGCCTGGCGTTGTTGGGAGGGGCCAGCGGCACATCATCACTATCGATATCGCCCTCGTGCACTTTAGGGGGACAAATCGATGAACGCCGGCCAACGGTTCGAGGGCGATCCTGCAGCTGGAATCGTGCTATGAAGTCCGCCATGGTGGGTGAGCGCGCGCGTCTGGAGCCGATCCGGTCCCGGCTCCTGGTCGTGTCCGGCGCGGTTGTGTTCGCTGCTCTGGTGGGCCTGCAGGTCTGGCTGCCGGGCGGTGACGACTGGCGGCCACTGTGGCGCTTTGTTGCGACTCCGATGACGTTCGGCGTCACGGTGATCGGCATGGCGCGCTTGTTCCGCCGGCCCGAGCCGCCGGCGCTCGTGGTCACCCGCGACGGTGTCGCCGTCCGTCACCGGCTGTACCCGGCCGCCCTGTTCGTCGTTGCCCTCCTCGCGTGCGTACTGCTCGCGGGTCCTGTCGTGGACGCGTGGCGCGACGCCGTGGCGCCGTCGGATCGCATAATCGCCGTTTCGTATACCGCCGTGACCGGTGTCCTGGTCGGCCTCCTCACCCTGCTCATTCCGTCGGCGTGGCACGGGTACGCGATCGAACTGACGCCGGCCGGTGTCCGGACCCGCGCGCCGTTTCATCGGCGGCTGATCCCCTGGCCAGCGCTGGCCCCGGGCGGGCCACCCCGTCCGCCCTGGAACAGTACGTCGGTCATGCTGGTCGTCACTGAGCCGGACCTGGTCGTGCAGCGCGGACGCGACATGTGGTTCGGCACCCGTGACCGGCCCGTCCTGCCCGTCGACGCGGAGACCCGGGTCATCGCCGACGCCGTGCGCTGGTATGCCGAGCATCCCGAGTGCCGACCGGCGATCGGCACCGAGGAGGAGTTCGACCGACTGTGCGCCGCGATCGCGGACGGCGCGACCACCGAGCCAGCTCCGTTGGTGCCTCCGGCGCCGCCAGCCGCCGTGCCGCTGCGCCTACGGCATCCACGGCTCGCCATGGTGCTGGTCCACCTGACCTATGTGGTGGCCACGCTCATCGCGGCGGTGACTCTCGTCCTGATCTTTGCGCAGCAAGACCAGCTGCTCGCGGCGGAACGAGCGAGCGCCGTGTACCTTGGCATGCCCGCCGACGGCACCGTTGGCTTCTCCACGGGCACCGTGGGCTTCGTTCAGCGCTGGACGATCGGGCTGCTCCTCAGCTCCATCCTCGTGGGCGTGCTCGCGAGCCTGCTCCTGCGGGCCGTCCGCCGGGGGTCGTCGGATGCGCGCATCGGCCTCGGCTTTGTGCTCGGCGCGACCGCCGTGGTCAACCTCTGTCCCTGCTTCTGGCTGAGCACCAGCCTCATGGGAGAGCCGGCTGCGGGCCTCCTGCTCAACGGGTGGAACGAGGCGGCCGGCCCGCTCGGCCTCCTCACAGGTGCCCTCGCCGCCGCGTCCCTCGTCGCGGTGCTGACCACCGACCGGCGGTCATGACCGTGACGGGAAGTCAGACCCGATGGGATGACCTTTCTGCCGCGCTGCGCCGTATGCGTATGGTACCTTACGCATATGTCGCTCAAGCGCACGACGGTGTATGTGGACAGCGAAGACCTCGCTTTGATCAAGGCCGCAGCGGCCAGACGTGGCATTCCTGAGGCGGAGATTATCCGGGAAGGCGTGCATCTCGCGGCGATGGCGAGTCGCGAATGGACGGAGCCCTTCTTCGATGAGCCACTGGACCTCGGTGGTCCGGTGACGGCCGAAGACGTCACCTCGGTCGCGAAGGAAGCAGCGGCCCGACGATCTCGCCGGCGGGCCGCGTGACGGTTGTCGCTGACAGCTCCGGCCTGATCGCGGCGTTCAACAAGCGCGACCCGGAGCATGTGGCGGCGGCGTATGCCCTCGATCGGGCCGGTTATGTGGTCATCTCTCCGCTGGCGCTAGCTGAGATCGATTACGTCGTACGGTCTCGTGCCTCACAGAACGCGGCCAACGCGATACTCGAGCGCATCCGCGCACGAGTCGCGGACACCCGCGCTGTATTCGCCGAGGTCGACGGGGAACTTCTCGGCATGGCGCTATCCGTCCGTCTGCGCTACCGCGATCTCGACCTCGATCTGGCCGACGCGGTCAACGTCGCGATCGCCGCCCGCTACCGTACGAACCGGATCCTTACGCTGGACCGGCGCGACTTCCGCACGATTCGCCCCCTCACCGAGCACGCGGCGTTCCATGTTCTACCCGACGATCAGTAACCCATGGTCAGCGTGGCGGGACGTTAACCCTATGGGGTGAACTTCCCGCCACGGTGACGAATAGGAAGAAGGTCAGCAGCCGGGGAGGCGCTCCCAGAGGTACGTCTCGATCTGGTCGAGGCTGACGCGCTCCTGCTTCATCGTGTCGCGGTCGCGGACCGTCACCGCGTTGTCCTCAAGGGTGTCGAAGTCGACCGTGACGCAGTACGGGGTGCCGATCTCGTCCTGGCGACGGTAACGGCGGCCGATGGCCTGGGCGTCGTCGAAGTCGACGATCCAGCGCTTGCGCAGGCGGGCGGCGAGGTCGCGGGCCTTCGGGGAGAGCTGCTCGTTGCGCGACAGCGGCAGGACGGCCACCTTGACCGGGGCCAGGCGCTTGTCGAAGCGGAGTACCGTGCGCTTCTCGACGCCGCCCTTGGTGTTGGG
>JAEZGP010000102.1 GCA_023437285.1 Actinomycetes bacterium
CGGCCCGGCCGGGATGGCGACCACCCGCATCGGCGGCGCCACGCCGGCGGGTGGATGAGGGGGGCGGGGCCGCGACCACGGGTCGTCGGGGTCGGTCCACACGAGCGCGTCGAGCGCGGCCCGCCCCACGCCGACCGTACGGGACAGGGTGGTGACGCAGTCGAGGGAGCGGCACGCGGGGGCCAGCCCACGGGTCGACACCAGCCCGCGGGTGGGCTTGATGCCGACCAGGCCGTTGAACGCGGCGGGCACGCGGCCGGAGCCGGCCGTGTCGGTGGCCAGCGCCAGCGGCACGACGCCGGACGCGACGGCGACGGCGCTGCCGGAGCTGCTGCCGCCGCTGACGTACCCGGGGTCGGCCACGCACGAGCACGCCCCGTACGGGCTGCGCGTGCCGACCAGCCCGGTGGCGAACTGATCCATGTTGGTCTTGCCGATGGCGACGGCGCCGGCGGCCTGCAACCGGGCGACGGCGACGGCCGAGGTGGCGGCCGGCGTGCCGGCGAGCGCCGGGTTGGCGCTGGTGGTGGGCAGGCCGGCCAGGTCGAGGTTGTCCTTGATCCCGAACGGCACGCCGGCCAGTGGCGTGTGCGGGTCGACGGCGGCCGCGGCGCTGGCCACGTCGTCCGTCGGCACCAGGCTGATCCAGGCGGGGCGCGGGGCGGCGTACGCGGCGCGGGACGCCGCGGCGGGTCCGGGCGCCCCGGCGGCGTCGAGCACCTCCTCGGGGGCCAACGTCATCGCCGCGCCCCGCAACGCGACTCTCCACAGTGGGCGGTCATGGACACGCTGATCACCCCGTCCGCTACAACGGGATCCACGACTGGATCCGCCCTTGGATCCAAGCACAGTCACGTTACAGAAAAGGAAAACGTGGCCCGGCTCCCTCGCGAGGCCGGGCCACGTGTGTTCGCGTCGGTTAGAGCACCAGCCGCCCCAGGCCGCTGGCGTCGTGGAGCGCGGCCAGGTAGGACTGGGCCCAGGCACGTACGTCGTGGGCGCGTACGTGGCGGCGCATCATGCGCATGCGCCGGCTGATGTCTCCCGTACTGGCCTCCAGGCAGCGCACCAGCGTGTCCTTGAGGCCGTCGAGGTCGTGCGGGTTGACCAGATAGGCGTCGGTGAGTTCGGTCGCGGCCCCGGCGAACTCGCTGAGCACGAGCGCGCCGGTCACGTCGACGCGGCTGGCCACGTACTCCTTGGCGACGAGGTTCATGCCGTCGCGCAGGGGCGTGATCATCATGACGTCGGCGGCCCGGTAGAGGGCGGCCAGTTCCGTACGGTCGAACGACTGGTTGATGAGGTAGTGCACGGCGGCGACGCCGACGCGGCCGAACTCGCCGTTGATGCGGCCGACCTCGCGCTCCACCCGGTCGCGCAGGATGCGGTAGTGCTCCACCCGCTCGCGGCTGGGCACGGCCACCTGGACCATGACCGTGTCCTGCACCTTGACCCGGCCGTCGGAGAGCAGCTCGCGGTAGGCCTTGAGCCGTTGCTCGATGCCCTTGGTGTAGTCGAGCCGGTCGACCCCCAGAATGATCTTCTCGGGGTTGCCGAGGTCCTCGCGGATCTGCGCGGCGCGCCTGACCACCTCGTCGCGGCGGGCCATCGCCTCCATGTCGGCCATGTCGATGGAATTTGGGAACGCTCCCACGCGTACCACGCGGCCGTTGATCTCGATCTCCGGGTGCCGCACCGGCAGGCCGAGCACCCGGCTGGCGAGCTGCGTGAAGTTGCGTGCGCCGTACTGGTCCTGGAAGCCGACGAGGTCGGCGCCGAGAAGCCCGTACAGCAGGTCGTTGCGCCGGGGCAGTTGCATGAACAGCTCGGCGGGCGGGAACGGGATGTGCATGAAGAACCCGATGCGCACATCGGGTCGCAGCCCGCGCAGCATCGCGGGGACCAGTTGTAGGTGGTAGTCGTGAATCCACACCGTCGCGTTCGGCGGCGCCGCCTCGGCGGCGGCCTCGGCGAAGCGCCGGTTGACCCGCTGGTAGGACTCCCACCAGCGGCGGTGGTAGACGGGTTGCTCCGTGGCGTCGTGGTAGAGGGGCCACAGCGTCGAGTTCGCGAAGCCCTCGTAGTACTCCTCGAAGTCCAGCTTGGACAGCGGCACCGCGCGCAGGTGCACGCCAGCCAGGTCCGGCAGCTCGGGGGCCGCGTCGGTGACGCCGGTCCAGCCGACCCACGTGGCCTGGGTGTGCTGCAGGGTCGGGTGCAGCGCGCTGACCAGCCCGCCCGGGCTGCGTCGCCACTCGCGCACGCCGTCGGGTGCGACCGTTTCATCCACTGGCAGTCGGTTTGCGACAACCACCAGCGCGTTTCGCCGCATCGCGGAACCCCCTTTCTCGCCGGGTACCATCCCGGGAGGTACGGGTCAGATCATGATTCGTTGCGAGGTATGACCGGATTACCTTGAGTAGATTGATACTCACCTAAGGTTGCGCAACTGTTACGGCTCGGCTAACCCAGCAGATGTTTTCGCTCACACCTCCAACGGCGATTTATCTGTGCAGGTGAGCGCCGTGTGACGTGAGGTTCTTCAGGAAAACTTCGCGTACGCCGAAAGTTCGTCCGGATCGGCGTGATCACATAATGAGATAAGTCGATGCGGTCACGGGCCGAGTTTGGCCCGGCGCAGCGCGGCGACGACGTCCGCCGGCCCGTCCAGTTCCACCCGCGCGTGCTCCTGCCGTCCCATAACGAAGAGCAGCAGTTCGCCGGCCGGACCGGACAGCCGTACGGC
>JAEZGP010000113.1 GCA_023437285.1 Actinomycetes bacterium
TGGCCCGGCCGGCCATCTCCGTGACAAGGATCTTCATGTCGTTACCCACGACCGACGGGTCGATGTGGTTGTAGAGCACGGGATCCACTTTGATCGCGCTCGCGTGCAGACCCGCCTTGTGGGCGAAGGCCGCGGCCCCGACGTAGGCCTGGTGGGTGTCGGGGGCGAGATTGGCGATCTCGGCGATGGCGTGGGAGACCCGCACCATCTTCTCCAGGCCACCGTCCGGTAGGACGGGCAGCCCGAGCTTGAGTTGAAGGTTGGCCACGGTGGCGAACAGGTCGGCGTTGCCGGGCCGTTCGCCGTACCCGTTGGCGGTGCACTGGAAGTGACGCACGCCCGCCTCGACGGCCGCGATGGTGTTGGCGACCGCGCACGACGTGTCGTTCTGGCAGTGGATGCCGAGCCTGCGAACGGCCTCCTCCGGGGTGGTGCCGAGCAGCTTCGCAAGTCGCTGCGCCACGTCACCGACCGCGCGGGTCACCATCGACGGGAGCATGCCGCCGTTGGTGTCGCACATGACCGCGACCTCGGCCCCGGCCTCCAGCGCGGTCGCGGCGACCGATGCCGTGTACGCCGCGTCGAAGCGGAAGCCGTCGAAGAAGTGCTCGCAGTCGAGGAACACCCGCCGGCCCTCGGCGACGAAAAAGGCGACGGTGTCGCGGACCATCGCGAGGTTCTCGTCCAGCGTGGTACGCAGGGCGCGCTCGACGTGACGCACGTCGGACTTGGCCACCAGGCACACGGCCGGGGTCTGCGCGTCGAGCAGGGCGCGCACCTGGGCGTCCTCCTTGACCCCGACGCCGGCCTTGCGGGTGGACCCGAAGGCGACCAGTTGTGCGTGGCGCAGCGACAGCTCGGTGCGGGCTCGGGCGAAGAACTCGGTGTCCTTGGGCATGGCGCCCGGCCAGCCGCCCTCGATGAAGGTGACGCCGAGTTCGTCGAGCAGCCGCGCCACGGCGAGCTTGTCGACGACCGAGTACGAGATGCCCTCGCGCTGTGCCCCATCGCGAAGACTGGTGTCGAAGACCTGGTAGGTCATGGAAGGCGTTCCTTTCGGTGGTTTGTCCAGCTCACCCGGCCCACAAAAAAGACCCCTCGCGAATGCGAGAGGTCTGCGCGCGCAGGTGGGGCTAGCTGCGCGCGCTATTCGATAATGAGCAGGCCTACGGGTCGAGCCACGTCGATCACCCTATGCACATCGGCGCGACTACGCAAAGCACCGTTCCGCATGTCGGGATGAAATCTGGATACCGGGGCAGGTTTCGCGTTCGGGGAAGACCGGGTAGCCATCTATACGACCGATGACGCAACGATGCGAAAGGGAGGTGCCTTCGTGTACCCGACTCAGCAGCCGGAGCGGCGCGACGAGCAGAACGCCGAGGCCTGGCCGACGCCGAACCCGACGTCGGACAACGTCTTCCGGACCCCCGAGCCGCGTGCCGAGCGCGGCGTGGAGTTCTCCGAGCAGCGCGACCAGCGCGGCGCGGAGTTCGCCCAGCCGCGTGACCAGCGCGGCACGGAGTTCCGCGATGACCCGTACGCCGCGCCCGTGACGGGCATGGACGCTACGCGGTCGTTCGACCCGTGGAACTTCCGTCCGGACAGCGGCCTGCCCAGCGCCCAGGACATCATCGGCTACCACGTGGAAGCCACCGACGGTCGGTGCGGCAAGGTGGAGGAGGTGCACGGCGCTGCCAACGGCAGCTTCCTGGTGGTCGACACCGGGCCGTGGATCTTCGGCCACAAGGCCATGCTGCCCGCCGGCGTGGTGACCAACGTGGATCACGTGGACCGCAACGTCTACGTCGACCGCACCAAGGACGAGATCAAGAACTCGCCCGAGGTGGATGCCGGCATGTACACCGATGCCACGCACCGGGAGAAGGTGGAGAGCTACTACGCCACCTACTACGGGTTCCCGCCCGGCGGTGCGGCCCGGTAACGGACCGTAACCGTACCCGTGGTCAGGTGGGGTCGCCGCGGCGCGCGAGCGTCGCGGCGACCTCGCATGTCCGTACCCTGAAGGGGAGCGGCGAAAGGGGCCACATGAGTACGGGCGGCATCGTGGTGGTGATGGGCGTCTCCGGCAGCGGCAAGACGACGATCGGCGAGCGGCTCGCCGACGCGTGCGGCGTCCTGTTCGGCGACGCTGACCGGCTGCACCCGCCCGCCAACGTGGCCAAGATGGCAGCCGGCATCCCGCTGACCGACGAGGACCGCTGGCCGTGGCTGCGCACCGTCCTGGCGTGGATGAACGACCACGCCGACGGGGTGCCGACCACCGACCTGGGCAAGGAACTCGGCGTCGTCGCCGTGGTGGGCTGTTCCGCCCTCAAGCGCAAGTACCGTGACCTGCTGCGCGAGGCCCAGTGCCCGGTGCGCTTCGCCTACCTGAAGGGCTCGCGCGGGGTTCTGTCCCGGCGCCTGCGCCACCGGCGGGGCCACTTCTTCCCCGAGCAGCTGCTCGACGCGCAGCTGGCTCACCTGGAGGAGCCGGACCCGGCGGAGGACCCGATCGTGGTGTCGATCGGAGCGTCGCCCGAAAAGATCGTTCAGCAGATCATCGAGGGACTGCGCGACGGCGCGAAGAACTGAGTCCCCGCGCCGTCGCCGCGCCTGAGTCGGTCGTCGGTTCAGATGACGCGCTGCACCCAGCCGTACGGGTCCTCGGCGGTGCCGCGCTGGATGGCGACCAGCCGCTCGCGCAGCGCCATGGTGACCGGCCCGGGCTCGCCGCCACCGATCGTGAACGCGTACCCGCGCGACTTCACCGCGCCGACCGGCGTGATCACCGCCGCCGTGCCGCACGCGAACGTCTCCCGGATGCGTCCGCTCTCGGCGCCCTCGCGCCACTCGTCGACGCTGACCGGCCGCTCCTGCACCGCCCGGCCCTCGTCGCGGGCCAGCGTGAGCACCGAGTCGCGGGTGATGCCCGGCAGGATGGTGCCGGTCAGCGGCGGCGTGACGAGCGTGCCGTCGTCGAGCACGAACACGATGTTCATGCCGCCGAGTTCGTCGATGTACTTCTGCTCCCGGGTGTCGAGGAAGACGACCTGGTCGCAGCCCTGCTCGATCGCCTCGGCCTGGGCCACCAGGCTGGCGGCGTAGTTGCCGCCGCACTTGGCCGCCCCGGTGCCGCCGGGAGCGGCCCGGGTGTACTCCGTCGAGACCCACATCGTGGCGGGCTTGACGCCGCCCGCGAAGTAGGAGCCCACGGGGGAGGCGATCAGGCAGTACAGGTATTCCAGGGCGGGCCGCACGCCGAGGAAGATCTCGTTGGCGAACATGAACGGCCGCAGGTACAGGCTGCCCTCGGGGTCCGTGGGCACCCACTCGCGGTCGGCCCGCACCAGCTCGCGGATGGAGCCCAGGAACAGGTCGTCGGACAGGTGCGGCATCGCCATGCGGGTGGCGGACTCGCGGAACCGGCGCGCGTTCGCGTCGGCCCGGAACGTGGTCACACCCCCGTCGGCCGACCGGTATGCCTTGAGGCCCTCGAAGATCTCCTGGGCGTAGTGCAGGACGGCGGCGGCGGGATCGAGCGCGATCGGCGCCCTCGGCTCGACGCGGGCGTCGTACCAGCCCTTGCTGTCGGCGTAACGGATGGTAACCATGTGGTCGGTGAAGATCCGACCGAAACCCGGGTTGGCCATGAGCGCGGCGCGCTCGACGGCCGGTACCGGCTGCGACGCCGGACGAATCTCGAAATCGAGGTTGTCACCACCAGCCATCGCTTGCCTCCAAGAGGATGTGTGTGGGGAGTACCCGTGCATGCAACCTACCCGAACGACCGTTCAGCGGACAGGGCGACGCCCTTGCTGATCAAAGGATCGTTCCGGGTGATGCGGCACGGTAGTGCCGGGAAAAGGGAGCCGCCCTGGTGATGGGGGCGGTGATCAGTTGGAGGCGTGCGCCGCGAGGCGGTCGCCGACCTCCTCGGTACGCAGCGGCTGCCCCGGAGTACGGGAGGACAGCTCCGCCGCGACCGCCTGCTCGACCCGGCGGGCCTGCTCGGGGTGGCCGAGGTGGTCCAGCAGGAGCGCGACCGACAGCACGGTCGCTACCGGGTCCGCTACGCCCTGGCCCGCGATGTCCGGGGCCGAGCCGTGTACGGGTTCGAACATCGACGGGAACTCGCGCTCCGGGTTGATGCACCCGCTTGCCGCGAGCCCGATGCCGCCGGTCACGGCGGCCGCGATGTCGGTGAGGATGTCGCCGAACAGGTTGTCGGTGACGATGACGTCGTAGCGCTGCGGCTGCGTCACCATGAACATGGCCGCCGCGTCGACGTGCTGGTAGTCGGTCTCGATGTCCGGGAACTCCCGGGCCACCTCGGCGAACGTGCGGGCCCACAGGCCGCCCGCGTGGGTGAGCACGTTGGTCTTGTGGACCATCGTGACCTTGCGCCGCTCGCGCTTGCCCGCGCGGGCGAAGGCGTCGCGGATGACGCGCTCGACGCCCTGGCGGGTGTTGAGGCTCTCCTCGGTGGCGACCTCGGCCGGGGTGTTGGTGTGCATCGTGCCGCCGGCGCCCGCGTAGAGCCCCTCGGTGCCCTCGCGCACGACCACGAAGTCGATCTCGCCCGGCTTGACGTTGCCGAGCGGGCCGGTCGTGCCGGGCCACAGCCGCGACGGCCGCAGGTTCACGTACTGCTGGAAGGCGAAGCGGAGCTTGAGCAGCAGGCCGCGCTCCAGCACGCCCGGCGGGACGGTCGGGTCGCCGACGGCGCCAAGCAGGATCGCGTCGTAGCCGGTCCACTCCTGCAGGACGGACTCGGGCAGTACCTCGCCGGTGCGGTGGTAGCGCGCCGCGCCGAGGTCGTATTCGGTAGCCTCGACCCCGGGCAGTACCGCGTCGAGCACCTTGCGCCCCTGCGCCACCACCTCGGCGCCGATCCCGTCACCGGGCACCAGCGCGATCTTCGCCACCGTCACGTCACTATCCTCCTCGACCTACGTTCTACCGAACGTTAAGGGGCCATCCTACGTCGCGGTACACAGGTCCCATCATGCGGGCGGGATGCCGCCGGACCGTTACAGGGTGCGCAGGTGGAAGCCGCCGTCCACGTCGATGACCTGACCCGTACTGAACGGCAGCAGGCCGGTGGCGACCGCGACGACCGCCGCCCCCACGTCCGCCGGCTGGCCCCAGCGGCGGATGGGCGTGACGCCCTCCTCGTGGATGAGCCGGTCGTACTTCTCCGTGACGGCGCCCGTCATGTCGGTGGCCACGATCCCGGGACGGATCTCGTACACGTTGATGCCGTACTCGGCGAGGCGGGCGGCGTACAGCGTGGTCATCATCGCCAGGCCCGCCTTGGCGACGCAGTAGTCGCCCCGGTTCACGCTCGCCGCGTACGCGCTGATCGACGAGATCGTCACGATGCGCGGCGCGTTCACCACCCCGGCCCGGACCTGTCCGATCATGCGGTTGGCGACGAGCTGGGTCAGGAAGTACGGGCCCTTGAGGTTGACGGCGATCAGCCGGTCGAACGACTCCTCCCCCGCCTCCAGCAGATCGGCGCGGACCGCAGGCGCCACGCCCGCGTTGTTGACGAGCAGATCCACCCGACCGAAGGCCGTGTAGGCCTGCTCGACCAGTCGCTCGCGGTCGCCGCCCGACGAGATGTCGGCCCGCACCGGCACGGCCCGCCCGCCGGCCGCCTCGACGGCCGCCCGGACCTCCTCGGCGGCGTCCGCGTTGGCTGCGTAGTTGATCGCTACGTCGTGTCCGGCCGCCGCCAGCGCGAGGGCGATCCCGCGACCGATCCCCCGCGACGCGCCGGTCACCAGCGCCACCGGCCTCATGCCCGCACCTCCGCCGGGCCGAAGAACGTGTAGTACCGGCCGTCCGTGGCCACCCGGCCCAGGTAGAGGGCCAGCTCGCGGGCGTGGTAGTCGCCCCACATGCTCGACTCACCGTTGGGCACCGACTGTCCCGCGTGGACCTGGTCCCAGCCGTTGGGTCGGTGGTAGACGGAGTGCAGCAGCAGCCCCTGGTGGGCGTCGTCGGAGCTCAGGTACGGCTCGGCGAACAGGGTGTCGGCCACGGTGAGCCCGGCCTGCCAGTACCGCCGGCCCGCCTCGGCGTCGCCGTGTTCGCTCAGGTAGCGCCCGAGCCGCAGCAGGCCCTGCGCGCCGATCGCGGCGGCCGACGAGTCGACGGGCTCGTGCGCGTTGTACGGGTCGGCGGGCCGGTCGAGGTAGTCGCCCAGGTGGACGAGCCCCGGGGCACCGGTGTCCCAGTACGGCACGCCGTCGACGGGGGTGTGCTCCAGATAGAAGTCGCAGGTGGCTCGGGCGGCGCGCAGGAAAAGGTCGGTCACCTCGGCGCGGCCGCCGTACGGGTCGAGCTCGGCGTCGTCGAGGACGTCGAGGAACTCCAGCTGCTCCGCGAAGCCGAGCATGGCCCACGCGAGGCCCCGGGTCCACGTGGTGAACGGCGAGTAGCCCTGCTGGGTGCTGGGGGCCCGGAAGTTGCCGTCGTTGACGTTGAACAGCGCCTCGTGGGCGGTGCGTCCGTTGATGTCGTAGCCGTCGCGCCCCTCGCCGTAGAAGACGTTCCACGTGGCGGTGGAGCGGGCGTGCTGGATGAGACGGTCGAGCAGCGAGATCCGCTCGTCCTGCTCGCCCATGAGCACGTGCCCGAGCAGGTGCGACACGGCCAGGGCCCGGCAGGAGCGGATCGTGTCGACGAACAGCGACTGCGGGCCGTTGAACGAGTAGATGTAGCCGTGCCCGGCCGCCGTGGTGCGCCAGCGCGACGCCTGCACGGCGCCGGTGAGCTTCAGGGCCAGCTCGTAGAAGTCGCCCTCCCGGGGGTCCTCGACCAAGCGGCCCTCGCGCATGAGGCGCCACAGGTTGCCGTACGTGCTGACGTTGTTGAACCCGTGGTCGTGCACGCCGGTGTGGCTGACGTGGCTGGCCATGACGGCGACGGTGCGGTCGCGGCCCATGGCCAGGTAGCGCTCGTCGTCGGTGGCGTCGAACTGCAGGATCGCCGAACCGTACTGGAAGCCCTGGGTCCATTCGGTCCAGCCGCGCGCCGTGTAGCGACCGTCGACGGTGAACACCGGCGCGGCCGAGCCCGGCGGGCAGCTCGCGTCGATCGAGTCGATCTTGCTGGCCGACAGCTGCCACATCTGATCAGTCTTGGGAAGCAGGTCGGCCGCGGTGAGGTCGTCGTTGATGTGCAGCATCGCGGCGGCGTCTCCCTGGCGGTGGCGTCGAGGCACGCTGGAAAGCGCTTACCTCATGGACTCGGGTACCTTAACCCAACGCCCGGCCGACGCGACAGGGCCGGCGGCGATCGCGTATCCGCAACCGCCGCCGGCCCTGGCCGGACAACGTCAGTCGGTGAGGTCGACCGTCGAGGAGGCGGTCGCGCCGATGGCCGTCGTGGCCTTCTCCAGCATGTCGGCGTCCACCGGCGAGTCGACCGTGAGCATCATGAGCGCCTCGCCGCCCGCCTCGCGCCGCGCGACCTGCATCGCGGCGATGTTGACGCCCAGCTCGCCCAGGATCGAGCCGACCACGCCGACGATGCCCGGCCGGTCGACGTACCGGAAGAACAGCAGGTGCCCGTCCGCCACGAGGTCGATGTCGTACCCGTCCAGCTCGGTCAGCTTGCGCACCTCGCGTACGCCCGGCACGTACGTGCCCGACACCGAGATGAGCCGGCCGCTGGGCTTGGCGCCGCGCACCGTGATCAGGTTGAGGTGGTCGGTGGCCTCGGTCGACGTGGTCAGCTCCAGCTCCACGCCGCGCTCGGCGGCCAGGTGCGGCGCGTTGACGTAGGTGACCTGCTCGGCCACGACCGGCGCGAACAGGCCCTTGGCCGCCGCGAGCTTGAGCACGCTCACGTCGTTGGCCACGATCTCGCCGCGTACCTCGACGGTGACGCTGGCCGCCACGCCGCCGGCCAGGGCGGTGAACACCCGGCCGAGCTTCTCGGCGAGCGGCAGCAGCGGCCGCACGTCCTCGGCGACCACGCCGCCGGTCTGCACGTTCACCGCGTCCGGCACGAACTCGCCGAGCAGCGCCAGCTGCACGCTCCTGGCCACGGCGAGGCCGGCCTTGTCCTGCGCCTCGACCGTGGAGGCGCCCAGGTGCGGCACGGCCACCACGCTGTCGAAGGCGAACAGCGGCGAGTCGGTGCACGGCTCCTTGGCGAACACGTCGAGGCCCACGCCGCCGACCCGGCCCTCGGCCACCGCCTCGGCCAGCGCCTCCTCGTCGATGAGCCCGCCGCGCGCCGCGTTGACGATCCGTACGGTCGGCTTGACCAGTTGCAGCTCCTTGGCGCCGATGAGACCCACGGTCTCGGGCGTTTTGGGCAGGTGGATGGAGATGAAGTCGCTCTCGCGCAGCAGCTCCTCCAGCCCGACGAGCCGGATGCCTAGCTGCGCGGCGCGGGCCGGCTGCACGTACGGGTCGTAGGCGATCAGGCGCGTACCGAAGGCGGCCATGCGCTGCGCGAACAGCACACCGATGCGGCCCAGGCCCACCACGCCGACCGTCTTGCCCTGGATCTCGACGCCGGTGAACTTCGACCGCTTCCACTCGCCGCGCTTGAGCGACGCGCTGGCGGTGGCGGTGTGCCGGGCCACCGCGAGCAGCAGCGCGATCGCCTGCTCGGCGGCGGAGACGATGTTGGAGGTGGGGGCGTTGACGACCATGACGCCCCGGGCGGTGGCGGCCGGGACGTCGACGTTGTCGAGGCCGACACCGGCGCGGGCGACGACCTTGAGCCGGCGACCGGCCGCGATGGCCTCCGCGTCGATCTGCGTGGCGCTGCGCACGATCACGGCGTCGGCGTCGGCGAGCGCGGCCAGCAGGGCGGGCCGGTCGGTGCCGTCGACGTGGCGTACGTCGAAGTCGTGCGCCAGCACGTCGAGGGCGGCGGGGGCGAGTTCTTCTGCGATGAGGACGACAGCAGGCATGCTTCCTCGCGGTGGCTCGAGCGAAACGCGGACGTTATGGGTGGACGAACGGATACGCCACGTCGCGTTCCGCATAGGCTGCCGCCGATCGTAAGCGCTATCCGGCCGGCTCAGGAGTCCAAGCCCACCCCGCGACACACCCAAAATACCGACAAAAATCACATAGTACGTGCGGACGCTCGGCGATCGTGGCCAGTGCCACACGTGCTCACCGGCCACGTCCCACCCGCCGAGCGGCCGCGTCGTCAGTCGTCGTCGCGGCCGCCGCCGTGCGACCCCCTGCCACTGTTGTCGTCGTCGTTGCCGCTGCCGTTTCCGCTGCCGCCATGGTCGTCCACCTCGACCGACTCCCTGACGACCGGCTCGCCGCCGGCCCCGTCCGGGCAGCTGATGAACACCGTGACGTCGTCGTGGGTGTCGCTTTCGAACTCGATCCGCGCGGTCGGCGCGGGACCGCGGACCACATCGTCGACGCGGTACCCGGTGCGCGGGCTCCACTGACGCAACGTGGCCTGGCCGTCGCGGCACGCGAAGCTCACGTAGCCGCCCGTCACCTGCCTGGTGTGGTCGGCCCGCGTGGTGTCGTCCCCGCCGACCCGGCCGGCCGACGTGACCGACGACCCGGACGGGGCCGGCGTGGGT
>JAEZGP010000127.1 GCA_023437285.1 Actinomycetes bacterium
TCAGGATGCGCGCGGCGCGCGCCACATGGGGAACAGCGGCGGCCCGCCGTCGGGCAGGTGGTAGGGGCCGTTGAGGTCGGTGTAGCCGGCCCGCTCGTACAGGCGCCGCTGGCGCGGCCCGGCTGCCTCCAGGTAGGCGCCGATCCCGTCCCGGTCGAGGACCGCGTGGTGCGCCGCCATCAGCTCCGAGCCCACCCCCTGACCCTGGCGGTCCGGGTGGACCGCCAGCATGGCCAGGTAGTGGTGGTCGACGCCGTGCGGATGGTGCGCACGCTGCAGGGCCTCGAACGTACGGAACCGGTCCGCGTACGGACCGCAGACCTTGTCCAGGACCGCGTCCCACCGGCCCGGGTCGGGCTCGGGGTCGTCGGCCGCCGTCGGTACCCACACGGCCACGGCGTCGCGCCGCGCCGTCCACTCCACCACGCCGCCGGCCGCCATGACCTCGGCCACGACGTGGGTGAAGTACTCAGGGAAGATGCGCCGGGCGTCCGCCTCGTCCCCGATGATCCACTGTGACGCGTCGAGGTCCCAGAAGGCGTCGGCGATGAGGACGCCGACCTGGTCGACGTCCCCCTCCCCGGCGAGTTCGGGACCGCTCACCGTGTGCCCATCGGGGCGAACGGGTGCTGCTGGCCCGAGTCGATAATGGCGCGACCGGTCACCGCGTTGGCGCCCAGGCCGATGCCCCGGTAGACGTCCTGGCGGGCGGCCCTGAGCCAGAACCCGTACAGGATGCCGATGACACCCGCGGCGGCGTACGCCGACGGCAGCGCCCAGGCGGGCGTCGCGCCGGGCTCCACACCGAGCAGCTGCGAGAAGTTCGACAGGCCCGAGTACAGCATGAAGACGAGGAAGATCAGCGCGATGGCGGGGGCGAGGATGCGCCGCCACACGTTCTCGCCCTGCGGGTCGCGGGCGAAGAACGCGATGATGGCGATCGCCGTCGTGATGATCATGATCAGTACGCCGAGGCCGCCCGTGGTGCCCAGCCAGAAGAACAGCTGCACGACCGGGTCCCAGCCGAACACCGCGTACATGACGATGACGAGCAGACCGACCACGGACTGGGTCAGCGACGCCGCGCGCGGCGCGCCGGTACGCAGGTTGGTGCGGCCCAGGGCGCGCGGCAGCACCCGCTCCCGGCCCAGGGCGAACATGTACCGGCCGACGGCGCTGTGGAACGACAGCATGGCGGCGAACAGGCTCGACAGGAACAGCACGGTCGCGATCTCGCCGATCGTCTGGGTCGACATCGCGAACAGCATGCCCGGGCCCATCTCGCCCGCGGCGGCGGCCACGTTCTCGGTGCCGTAGTGCACGCTCATCGCCCACGACGCGGCCGCGTAGAGCACCGCGATGACGGCGAGCGAGGTGTACGTCGCGATCGGCACCGTGCGGCGCGGGTTCTTCGACTCCTCGGAGAACACGGCTGAGGCCTCGAAGCCGACGAAGCCCAGCAGCGCGGTCACCAGCAACGCGCCGATGCCGGCGGCCCCCCACAGGTCGGTCGGGTTCAGGCTGTCGAAGGTGATGCCGTCGGCGGGCTTGCCCAGGCCGCCCACGGTCAGCACGATCACGACGGCGACCTCGGCGGTCAGCAGCACCGCCAGGACGACGCCGTTGAGGTCGACCCGCATCAGGCCCAGGATCGTGACGATGGCCCACGCGGCCAGCGAATACCAGTACCAGTCGACGACCGGGCCACCCTTGCCGGCGACGTAGTCGGCGACCTGCGCGCCGAACATGCCATAGAGGCCGACCTGCAGCAGGTTGTAGGCGACCACGGCGACGAGCGCGATACCGACGCCGGCCGGTCGCCCCAGGCCCCGCGAGACGAAGGCGTAGAACGCGCCCGCGTTCGTGATCCGCCGGGCCATCGCCACGTAGCCCGCCGCGAAGATCGCGAGGATGGCGGCGACCACGAGGAACGCCGCGCCGATCGCGACCAGCCCGGTGACCGCGTACAGGGTGGTGACGACGCCGGCGACAACGGTGAGCGGGGCGACCGCGCTGAGGATGAAGAAGACCACTGCGGGTACGCCAAGGCGGTCCTTGGCGAGGGCAGCGGAAACGCTGCCGGTTGAGCTGGGGGAGGACATGGTTTCGAGCATCTCCGTTTCGGGAGCGGGGAAGGAACGCCGGCCGGACATCGCGGGGCCGCCGTACGGTACTTTCAGGGCGACATCATGCCGTGCTGATGTTGCAAAAGCATCCCCTGATGACGTAACAACCACATGCTGGTCGTGCAAATTGGACGTTGACCAGCGCGGATCGCCACTGTGGATGCTTATTGGACGGTCTTGTCGACCCAGTCCAGGATGGCGTCGATGGGCTCCTGCCAGCGCGCGTCGAGCATCACGTCGTGGCCCATACCGGGGAACAGCAGCGGCGCCCCGCCGTACCGGCGCGCGGCGCGCTCCAACGACCGCCGCGGCACCACCCGGTCGTCGGGTGAGCCCGCGACCAGCACCGGCGGGTCGCCCACGGGGTCCTCGACAGAGGGGCCGACGAGCAGCTGCCACTGCGCCAGCGGCGCGGCCGGCGCCTTCACCTGGGCGGCGAACTCCCGCGCCGCCGAGGCGGGCAGCTCCCGACCGAACAGCTGGCCGCGACGCAACCGCAGCCGGCCGCCGAACAGGGCCGGCACGGTGCCGGCCGGGTTGTGGCGCAGCGCGTTGAACGCCGTACCCGGGCCGCCGAACACCGGGCAGACCAGCACGCCGGCGCGCGCCGGATAGCGGGCCAGCGTGCGGGCCACCGCGAGGGCGCCCGTACCGTGGCCGACCAGGACCGCCTGGCGCGGCAGCCGAGCGGCCACCTGGGTGACGTCGTGGGTGTACGCGCGGATGCTGGTACGCGGCGCCGCCGCGCTGTCGCCGTGCCCGCGCAGGCTCATCGCGTACGCCGGGAAGCCCCGGCCGGCCGCGTGCTCCAGCCAGCGCGCGGCGAACGCCCACGCCCCGTGGCCGAGGCCGGGCACGAACAGGATGGGCGGGCGCTGGCGGTCAGCCTCCGCCTCGACCGGGCTGGCGGTGAGCACCTCCCGCTCGACCGGCGCGATCGGGTAGGCCCACTCCCTCGGCCGCAGCACGCGCGTCACCGGGCCACCTCCAGCTCCTTGAGCGTCTTCTCCAGTGCCTTCAGGTACACGGTGTGGCTCACCTCGAACCAGTGCCGGGTGGAGCGCTTCATCCTGGCCGCGGAGTACGGCATGCCGACCTCGCGATGATGGCGCGCCCAGAACTGGCTGGCCTGCTCGGGGGCGAGCTGACGCATCCGCAGCCACCGGGCGATCGCCTGGGTCTGCCAGTGGACCAGCGCGAACACCCCGGAGTCGGGCTGCAGCAGCCCGACGACGGCCAGGCTGGGCTGGTGCGGCGGGATGGCGTGCAGGTACAGCCGGGGCCGGCCCTCACCGTCCACGTTGAGCAGGTCGGGGGCGAGGAACTCGAACCGCGGCAGGTACCCCGTGGCGAGCACCACCAGGTCGGGCTCGGCGACCCGGCCGTCGGTGAACTCCACGGTGGTGCGGTCGAAGCGCGCGATGTCGGGGACGGGGGTGATGCCGCCGTGGCCGACGTAGTACACGAGCTGGCTGTTGACGATCGGGTGGGTCTCGAAGACCCGGTGGTCGGGGGCCGGCATGCCGAACCGGGTCAGGTCGCCCACGGTGTTGCGCACCGTGCGCTGCACGAACCACTGGCGCAGCCGCAGCGGCAGGCCCAGCGCCAGCAGGGCGTCGCTGATCTGGTCGGCGGGGCGGCCCCGCACATACTTGGGCAGGTACCAGTACCCGCGCCGGGTCGAGTGCCAGCAGCGGGCCGCCTGCTGGGCCGCCTCGACGGCGATGTCCGCGCCGGTGTTGCCGCCGCCGACGACCAGGACCCGCCGGCCGCGCAGCTGCGCCGCGTCCTTGTAGGCGGCCGCGTGGATGACCTCGCCGGCGAACTCCTCGAGGCCCTCGTACGACGGCAGCTTGGGCGACCAGTTGTGCCCGTTGGCGACCACCACGGCCGCGTACCGCTGGGTGCGGGCCGCGCCGCCGCCCCGGGCGCCCTTGACCGTGACGTCCCACGCGCCGTCCTCGGTGGGCGACACGTTGGTGACCTCGGTGCCGAACCAGATGTGCTCGCGCAGTCCGAAGTGCTCGGCGTAGCGCTCCAGGTAGGCCAGGACCTGGCTGTGGTGCGGGTAGTCCGGCCAGGAGTCGGGCATCGGGAAGTCGGGGAACTGGGTGAACGGCTTCGACGAGATCAGGTGCGTACTGGCGTAGACCGGGCTGCGGTCGTGGCGCCAGTTCCACGCGCCGCCGACGCTGGTCTCGCGCTCGTAGCAGTCCACCGCGAAGCCGTGCTCGCGCAGGTTCTTGATCGCCACGAGGCCGCTGGCGCCGGCCCCGATGACGCAGACGGTGTCGCTGCGGTCGAAGACCGGCGTTCCGCCCCGCCAGATCGTGGCCTCGTCCGGTCGTGCCGGGCTGTCGTAGGTCACCCTCGTCCTCCCCCTCGCATTCCTCCCGGCGCGCATCCTCTTGGCTCGGCGCGGTTTTGTCCACACGCCCAGCCAGCGGGCATCATCCGTCGATGAGCAGATCGGCCACGACCGGCAGGTGGTCGCTGGCCCGGCGGGCCAGGGGGGTGTCGGGCCCCCGGTGCTGGTCGCCGCGCACGCCCGGGCCCGCGCGCCCCCCGGCGATGCGGCG
>JAEZGP010000137.1 GCA_023437285.1 Actinomycetes bacterium
GTTCGACGCCGTCGAGCGGGTCGGCGGCCCGCACCAGCCCGGCCGCCTCAGCCAGCGCGGGGCGCCGGTCGCCGAGCGGGTCGATGGGCCACGACGCCTGCGCCGTGATGGCCATGGTCGGGTTCGGTTCGCCGTCGGGCGGCGCGGGTGCCCACGGGCCGACGACGCCGGCACCCTCGCGGCACGCGCCGGCCACCTCGACGAGGAAACGGGACGGGCCCCGGGGCTTCTTCACGTTCTCGCCCCACCAGTACCCGCTGCACAGCAGCAGGTGGCGGGGCCGGGTGACGGCCACGTACGCCAGCCGCCGCTCCTCGCGCTCATGGTGGGCGTCCCAGTCCTCGTCGAACCGCCTGATGGCGGCCCGCACGCCCGCACCGTCGGAGGCGCCGGCCAGCGACAGCTCCGGCAGGCCGGAGCGGTCACCGCGCAGCGGGAACGGCAGCACGCCGATGCCGTGCAGCCAGTTGTCGGCGTTGCTGACCCGGCCCGGGAACGCGTCCACGCACAGCCCGGCAACGGCGACGACGTCCCACTCCAGGCCCTTGGCCGCGTGCGCGGTGAGGATCTGCACGGCGCCGTCGACGACCTCCACCTCGCCCGGCGGCAGGCCGCGCTCCTCGTCCTCGGCGGCGTCCAGATAGGCCAGGAAGGCGCCCAGGGTGGCGCCCTCGGTCTCCTCGCCGAACCGGGCCGCCACGTCGCCGAACGCGTCGAGGTGCGCGCGCGCCAGCCCGGCCGAGGACGCGGCGCGGCCGTTGGTCGCCCGGGCCCGCACCGCCACCTCAACGTCCAGGCCGATCGTGTGCGCCACGTCGGCGACCAGGTCGGGCAGGGACTGGCCGAGCCGGCGACGCAGCGCGCGCAGTTCGTCGCGGACCCGCTGCAGGCGGGCGTACCCGGCGCTCGAATAGCCCTCGGCCGGCCCCAGGTCGTCGAGGGCCTCGGTGAGGGTGGCGTCGTCGAGGCGGTCGCTGACCGGGGCGTCGTCGGCGGTCGCCCCACGGCGGCCGGCGGCGATGTGGCGGGCCCGCCGGTACAGGGCCACGACGTCGCGCGGGCCGAGCCGCCACCGGGCTCCGGTGAGCAGCCTCAGCAGCGCGGCCCCGGCCGTCGGGTCGGCGAGAATCCGCAGCGTAGAGACGATGTCGCGCACCTCGGGGGTGTCGAGCAGCCCGCCGAGGCCCACGACCTCGGTGGGCAGGCCCCGCGCGCGCAGCGCCGCCTCGATCACCGGGATCTGCTTGCGGGCCCGGACCAGCACGGCCGTGGTGGGGGCGGGGGTGCCGCCGCGCCAGTGCTGCCAGGCGTCGTCGATGCGGCCGGCCAGCCATTCGGCCTCGTCGAGGTAGGAGTCGAGCAGCGCCGCCCGGACCCGGGGGTAGTCGTCGGGGGCCGCCTCCCGGCCGGGTGCCGGGGTCAGCTCGCGCACGCGCAGGCCGACCGCCCGCAGCGGCTCGCTGACCTCGTTGGCCACCGTGAGGATCTCCGGCGCGTTGCGCCAGCTCACCGACTGCGACGCGATCTCGGCGGGCGCCCCGGACGCGGCCGGGAAGTCGGTCGGGAAGCGGTCGAGGGTGCCGGCGCCGGCGCCGCGCCAGCCGTAGATGGACTGGCACGGGTCGCCCACGGCGGTCACCGGATGCCCGCCGTGGAACAACGACTTCAGCAGTACGACCTGAGCGTGCGAAGTGTCCTGGTATTCGTCGAGGAGCACCACCCGGAACCGGTCGCGTTCGACCTCGCCCACCTCCGGATGGTCGCGGGCGACCTCGGCGGCGCGGCGCAGCTGGTCGCCGAAGTCCATCGCCTCGATGGCCGCCTTGCGTTCGGCGTAGCGGCGCACGAGCGGCAGCAGCGCGAGCCGGGCCCGCTGCCGGTCGAGCACCTTCTGCGTGTCGGCGAAGACGCGGTCGGAGCCGCGCTGGTCGACGTCGGCCCGCAGCCGGCCGGTGAACCGGGCCACGTCGGCCGGCTCGCACAGGTGCTCGGCCAGCTCCCCGGCGAGCGCGAGGACGGCGGCCGTGGCGCTGGGGTGGCCGAGCATGAAGTCGTCCATGTCGCCGGAGTACTGGCGTACCACCGCGTCGGCGAGCTGCCAGCACGCGGCCTCGCTGAGCAGCCGCGCGGACGGCTCGTACCCGCCCCGCAGCCCGTGCTCGCGCACGACCCGGGCGGCGAACGCGTGGTATGTCGAGACGGTCGGCTCGCCCGCGAGCTGGGCGTCGCTGCCCAGCAGCCGCACCGCGCGGCCCAGGTAGAGCCGGATGCGGTGCGCCAGCTCGCCGGCGGCCTTGCGGGTGAAGGTCAGGCCGAGCACCTGATCGGGGCGTACGTGCTGGTTGACGATGAGCCACATGACCCGCAGTGCCATCAGCTCCGTCTTGCCGGAGCCGGCGCCCGCGACCACGAGCAGCGGCTCGTCGGGCGGGGCGGCGATGATGCGCTGCTGCTGCGGGCTCGTGCGGTAGCGCAGGCCCAGCCGGCGGCCGAGTTCCTGCGGGGTGAACCGGGGTCCGGTCATGGCGGTCATTCGCCGGTCACCTGCCGTCCCTTGGCGTTCACCGGGCACGACGTGCGGACCGGACAGTTGCGGCACGAGTTGTTGACGACGGCCGTGAACGTGTTGTGGGCCATCGCGCCGGCCGCCCGGCGCACCATCGCCCGGGCCCAACCAGGATCGCCCGACTCGGCCAGCGGCGCCTGCGGCCGCACGGCCGCGCTCTTGCTGTCGCCGCCCAGCGACACGATCTCGGCACCGCCGGCGACGTCTCCCTCGGGGAACGCCCCCGCCTCGACGGCCGCCTGGTAGGCGGCGAGCTGGGCGTGCTCCTGCGCCTCCTCGGCGGTCGGCGCGGCCTTGCCGGTCTTGAGGTCGATCACGACGAGGGAGCCGTCGGCGTCCATCTCCAGCCGGTCGACCCGCCCCTTCAGCTCCACCTCGGGGTCGCCGGCGGACTCGGGGTCGAGGCGGGCCACGAACTCGCGCTCGATGGCGATGAGCCGGCGCGGGTTGGCGGCCAGCCAGCGCAGCAGCTTGTCGACCATCAGCTCGCTGCGGCGGCGTTCCCGGTCGCCGAGCCACACGGCGGCCAGCTCGATGGAGTCGAAGTGGTGGGCGACGTAGTCGCGCAGGATCGCCGGGTCGGTCGTGGCGTCCTCGGCCAGCATCGCCGCGCCGTGCAGCAAGTTGCCCACGCCCTGGCGGGACGACTCGGGGTCGCTGCCGCCGTGGCGCTCCAGCAGCCACCGCACCCCGCACCGCAGCACGCTCTCCACCGTGGACGGTGAGACGCGCACGGGCTGCCCCGGCTCGCCGAGCGGGCCGTCGTCGGACAGCTCCGGCAGGCCCCACCAGTCATCCGGGTCGGCCCCGGGCACCCCGGCGGCGGCCAGTTCCGCCAACCGTACGGCCGCCGCGCGGCGCCGTCCGTCGCTCACCGCGGGGTCGGCCACGACCGTACGCAGCTCCGCCACGAGCGCCGGCAGCGTCAGCGGGCGGGGCAGCAGCCGTACCATCGGCACGCCCGGCTCCTCCTCGGCCACCTCGAAGCGGGCCAGCTCGTCGGCCTCGGCCTGGGCGACCGCACCGGCGCCGGCCAGCTCGCTCAGGAACCGGCTCGGCTGCTCCTCGCCCGCCCCGCTGCCCGACGAGCTGCTGTCGACGGCCGTGACGAGCAGCATGCGCCGCGCGCGGGTGGTGGCCACATAGAACAGCCGCCGCTCCTCGTCGAGCAGCGCGCCGACCTGCGCGGCCGCGACCCCGGCCGGGCCGGTGGCCGCGCGGCCGGCGACCTCGTCAACGAGCCGCTCCGAGCCCAGTACGCTGCCGCGCAGCCGCAGGTCGGGCCAGATGCCCTCCTGCACGGCGGCGACCGCGACGACGTCCCACTCCAGGCCCTTGGCGGCGTGCGCGGTGAGCAGCCGCACGGCCTCGCCCCGGTCGGCCGTGGCGGCCAGGGTGTCGGCCGGCAGCTCCTGGTCGAGCAGGTTGGCCAGGAACGCGTCGACGCGCGCGCCGGGCAGCCGGTCGGTGAACCGGGCGGCCGCGTCGAACAGAACCATGACGGCGTCGAGGTCGCGGTCGGCGCCGGCGCCCTGCCGCCCGCCCCGGGCACTGAGCGCCGCCCACCGCTCGGCCAGGCCGCTGGCCTGCCAGACGGCCCACAGCACGCTCTCGG
>JAEZGP010000145.1 GCA_023437285.1 Actinomycetes bacterium
GTGGAGAACTTGTAGCCCTTGGTGTAGTCGAACTTCTCCACGGCGCGGATGAGGCCGAGGTTGCCTTCCTGGATGAGGTCGAGGAAGGCCATGCCGCGGCCGGTGTAGCGCTTGGCGATGCTGACCACGAGGCGCAGGTTGGCCTCGAGCAGGTGGTTCTTGGCGGCCTTGCCCTCGCGGGCGATGGTGCGCAGGTCGGCCGCGAGGCGCGGGTCGAGGTCGGTGGCGCCGGCGAGGCGCTCCTCGGCGAACAGGCCCGCCTCGACGCGCTTGGCGAGGTCGACCTCCTGCGCGGCGGTGAGCAGCTTGGTGCGGCCGATGCCGTTGAGGTAGGCCCGCACCAGGTCAGCCGAGACGCCACGGTCGTCATCGAGGTCGAGCACCGCCTCACCGCCCTCCGGCATGTCGGAGTCCTGCGGCAGGGTCGCCTGCTCGGCAATCTCGGTGAGCGTGTGTGCCACGGCTGGTCGCCTCCCCGAATCGATGCGCGCGGTGATGTTCACGGGTAGGACTCTGCCCGATGGCGCGTGAAGTCGCGGTGAGGTAGCGACACCTCCAGGGACCAATGGGGGACAACCCCGAGAAGAAAAAACCGCATTTGTACGGACTTGTGCGTACCTTGGGTCAGCTCTCCAGCAGGACTGTCCGCGGTCCGACATTCACGCTCTCCACGAGCATGTGGGTGCGGAACCGGCCGGTGGCGACCCGCGCCCCGCGCGAGCGCAGCTCATCGACGAACGCCGTGACCAGCGGTTCGGCCACGTCGGGCGGCGCTGCCGCGCTCCACGACGGCCGTCGCCCCTTGCGGGTGTCGGCGTAGAGGGTGAACTGGCTCACGACGAGCACCTCGGCGTCCGTGGTCGCCACCGACTGCTCATCGTCCAGAATGCGCAGTTCATGCACCTTGCGGGCCAGCGTCGCGGCGGTCGCCGGAGTGTCGGTGTGCGTCACCCCGACCAGGACCAGCAGTCCTTCGCCGATCTTCCCGACCACCTCGTCCTCGACGGTCACGGCGGCCCGGCCCACCGTCTGCACCAACGCGCGCACGACCGCGAGCCTACGACGCCGGTGCCAGCAGGCCGCGCTCCACGAGGTGCGCCACGATCGGCGCCGCCATCGCGGCGAGCACCGGCTCCGGCGTCTCGTACGCGGCCGCGAGTACGGCCAGCTGGTCGCGCAGCGGCACCCGCCCGTCGGCACCCGACACGAGCGCCAGCACCAGCGGGTCGACCTCCTCCGCCCAGCGCAGCCCGTCCGTCATTGCCAGCACCTGGCGCTCCACGTCCCAGTCGTCGCCGTCGAAGCCGGCCTCCTGGGTCAGGCGCAGGCCGTCGGCGCGGCGCAGCGGCGCGTCCAGCAGCGCGGCACCCGGGTGCTCGGCCAGCCAGTCCTGCCGGTCGAACCACGCCGCGACGTGCGGGCCGAACGGCGGCGGTACGGCCTGCCGGAGGTCCTCCAGGCGTACCACGGGGGTGGCATGACGCGAACGACGCAGGGTGACCAGGCCGAAGCCCACCGCCTCGACCTTCTCGGCCGCGAACCAGTCCAGCCACGCCTCGGCCCGGCGCGGGTCGAACGCCTCGGCGGCGTCGCGCAGCCACAGGTTGACGTACTCGACGGGATCGGAGACCTCGCGCTGGATCACCCACGCGTCGCAGCCCGTACCGGCGAACCAGCCGGCCACCCGCTCGCGCCAGTCCTCGCCGGTCACGTGCAGCCAGTTCGCCAGGAACTGCAGCGTGCCGCCCTCGGTGAGCAGATCGCCCGCCGCACCCGCCAACTCGGCGCAGACCCGGTCGCCGGCGCGGCCGGAGTCGCGGTACGTGTACCGGGTCGAGCCGGGGCCCACCACGAACGGCGGGTTGCTCACCACCAGGTCGAAGCGGCGGCCCGCGACCGGCGCCAGCATGTCCCCGGCCAGCAGCTCCCACTCGACGCCGTTGAGCGCGGCCGTGGTGGCGGCGAACCGCAGGGCCCGGTCGGACAGGTCGGTGGCGGTGACGTGATCGGCGTGGCGCGACAGGTGCAGCGCCTGCACGCCGCAGCCGGTACCGAGGTCGAGCGCCGCGCCGACCGGCCGGCGGATCGTGGCGCCGGCCAGGGTGGTGGCCGCGTTGCCGATGCCCAGGACGTGGTCGGTGCGCAGCGGGCCGGGTCGGGCGTCCGCGTCGAGGTCGGACAGCACCCACCACTCGGCGTCGCCGGAGCCCGTGGCGGCCTCGCCGTAGACGTCGAGGTCGACCCCGGCGTGCAGGCCGTCGCCGTACCGCTCGACCAGGCCGGCCTCCAGCGCGGCGGCCAGCGGCAGCGGGTCCAGCGCGGCGGCCACCGCCGCTTCGGGCTCGGTCTGCCCGGCGATGAACACGCGCACGAGCGTGGCCAGCGGGTCGCCCTCGGTGGTCGCGCGCAGCAGGGCCCGGAAGTCGTTGCGCCGCACCGCGTCGACGGCCTGCGCGCCGATCCGGCCGGCGATGCCGGCGCTGGTGTAGTCGGCCCGGGTGAGCGCCTCGCGCAGCCGCGCGACGTCGTCGAGGGCGAGCAGCGGCGCCGGTTGGGTGTCGGTCACGCCCCCATCCTGCCCGGCCGCCGCCGCGAAGATCGGCGTACCCCGCGGATTACGTCGTCAGCCGCCGCCACAGGAAGTCGAACACCAGCGCCGACAGGTGGGCCCGCTGGCTGTTGTCGGCCGCGCCGCCGTGCCCGCCCTCCATGTTCTCGAAGTACGTCACGTCCGCGCCGACGTCGCGCAGCCGGGCGACCAGCTTGCGGGCGTGCGCCGGATGCACCCGGTCGTCGCGGGTCGACGTCGTGACCAGCACCGGCGGGTACACCTGATGGGCGCGCACGTTGTGGTACGGGGAGAACCGGCTCAGGTAGGCCCAGTCGTCGGGGTCGTCCGGGTCGCCGTACTCGGCCATCCAGATCGGCCCGGCCAGCAGCAGGTGGTAGCGGCGCATGTCGGTCAGCGGCACCTGCGTGACGACCGCGCCGAACAGCTCCGGGTGGCGGGTCAGCATCACCGACGTGAGCAGGCCGCCGTTGCTGCCGCCCTCGATGCCCAGCGTGCGGGGCGTCGCCAACCCCCGGGTGACCAGGTCGCGCGCGACGGCGGCGAAGTCCTCGTACGCCCGCTCGCGGCCCGCCTTCACCGCCGCCTGGTGCCACGCCGGCCCGTACTCGCCGCCGCCCCTGATGTTGGCGACCACCAGGCGGCCGCCTTTAGCCAGCCAGCCACGGCCCACGACGCCGCTGTAGTAGGGCGTCATCGAGATCTCGAAGCCGCCGTACGCGGTCAGCAGCGTGGGTACCGGTTCCGGCCCGCCCGGCGCCGGGTTGACCACGAAGTACGGCACGCGGGTGCCGTCGGCGGACGTCGCGAAGTACTGTGCGACGCCCATCCCGGTCGCGTCGAAGAAGGCCGGCTCCCGCTTGAGGGCCGTCACCGGCTCGCCGACCGTGGCGTGCCACAGCGTGGACGGCTGCGTGAAGCCTGTGGTGACCAGCAGGTATTCGTTGCCGGCGTCGGGGTCGGTGTCGCCCACCTCGAGGTGGTTGAACTCGCCGACCGCGTCCGGCGCGGCCGGCTCGACGCGCCAGCCGTCGCCGGTGGGGGTGAGGATCTCCAGCCGGGTCCGCACGTCCGTCATGAGCGTGAGGATCACGTGGTCGCGGGTGCGTGACACGTCCTGCAGCGAGGTGGTCGCGTCCGGGGCGAACAGGACCGTGATCCGCGGCGCGTCGCCGAACACGTCGTCGAACGGCGCCGCCAGCAGGCCGCCGGCCGGGTACGTGGTGTCGCCCACCGACCATGGGGTGCGCGGGCGGATGAGCGCCCACGCGCCGTGCGCCTGCACGTCGGCGTCGTCGGGCACCCGCAGTTGCCGCAACGTGCCGTCGTCGTCGATCAGGTACGTGTGGCCGGCGAAGAACTCCATCTGCCGTACGACGAAGTCGCGCTCGTAGCCGGGCGTGTGGTCGCGCCACCCGACCACCCCGACGTCGCCCGGTTCGCCCGCGAAGATGACCGGGGCGTCGGCGACCGGCGTGCCCCGCCGCCACCGGCGCACCGTGCGGGGGAACCCGGCGTCCGTGAGCGAGCCCGGCCCGGTATCCGTGCCGACGTACACCGTGTCAAGGTCGCGCCAGGCCACGTAGCTCTTCGCCTCGGGCAACGTGAAGCCGTCGGCCACGAAGGCGCGCTCCACCAAGTCGTACTCGCGGACCACCGCGGCGTCGGCGCCGCCGCGCGACAGCCAAAGCAGCGCGCGCCGGCAGTCCGGCCGCAGCACGCTGGCGGACTGCCAGACCCAGTTCTCGCCCTCGTCGGCGGCGAGCCGGTCGAGGTCGAGCAGCACCTCCCAGTCGGGCCGCTCGGTGCGGTAGCTGGCCAGGGTGGTGCGTCGCCACAGGCCGCGCGGGTGCGACTCGTCGCGCCAGAAGTTGTACAGGTGCCCCTCCCGCAGCCCCGGCATGGGGATGCGGTCGTCGGAGTCGAGCACCTCCAGCAGCTCGGCGCGCAGCCGCGTGGGGACGTCGGGCGACTCGGCGTTGCGCTCGCGCACCCAGGCCAGCGCGCGCTCGCCGTCGACCTCTTCGAGCCAGCCGTACCCGTCGCCGGTCACGACGCGGCCCGCAACGCCATGGCCTGCAGGAAGATGTCGCCGATCTGTGCCGGGTCCTTGGCGATGAACACCCCGCCGCCGGTGACCTTCGTGATCTTCTCCAGCTCGGTCCTGCTGGCGTCCTCGCCGATGCCGATGGCGATCACCTGGACCGGCTTGTCCGGGTCGGCCTCCTGGTCGAGCCTGAGGAGCAGCTCGTCGAGGGAGATGCTGTTCGGGTCCTCGTTCTGGCCGTCCGTGAAAATGACCATGGAGTTGACGCGGCCGGGCGCCCAGCCCTTCTTCACCGCGCGGTAGCCGGCCAGCGTCGTGTCGTAGAGCCCGGTACCGCCGCCGACCGTGGGCTGGATCGTGTTGAGCGAGCTGACCAGCTTGTCGCGTTGCGAGGAGATCGGCGCGATGGGCGCCAGCTGCCGGTAGTCCCGGTTGCCGTCGAGGAACGTGGAGAAGGTCCACAGCCCCACGGACCAGTCGTCGTCGAACAGCGCCAGGCCGCCCTTCGCGGCCTCCACGGTGACCTGCGCGCGGGTCGCGTTGTTGGCGGTGGGTACGGGCTGGCCCATGGAGCCGGAGACGTCGATGATCGCGAGCATCCGCGACGGCGCCGTCACGGCGGTCCAGGTGGTCAGCGCCTTGACGATCGCCGTCGGGTCGGCCGGCTTGTCGGCGTCGATGGCCGTCGGGGCGCCCGTGGGTGCCGCGAAGCCGACGCCGGTCTTGCCGTCGGCGGAGCGCAGGCCGGCCTTCGCCAACTCCCCGGCGTACGTGTCGCCGTGCAGCGCCGCGAGCAGGTGTGTGGCCGGGAGGTTCTTGTCCGCGTCCATGGTCGGCAGGCTCAGGTACGGGTAGTCCAGCCCCAGCGGGGACGGCTGCATGTACACCGCGGCCAGCCGTACGGGCGGCTCCTTGGCGTTGTAGGACACCACCGCGAACTCGGGCAGCGGGGCGGCGCCCAACTTGGTGGCCAGGGTGGCCGGGTCCTTGTCCTTCGGGTACTCCGCGAGCAGGTCGGCGGTCAGGGCCGACTTGCCCTTCACCAGGGCCCGCAGCGCGGCCACGGTGTTCTCCCGCGCCTTGGCGCCGGTGGCCTGGGCGGCGGCCGACATGGCGAGCAGGCCCGACAGGCCGGCGGCGTTGCGGGTCGGTTCGACGATGCCCGCCCGCATGGGGGTGCCCTGGTTCAGCGTCTGGAGCAGCTTGGGCCAGGTGACCTGGGCCTGTGGCCAGCCGAGCGTGGTCGCGAGCGGTTCGGGCACGGCCAGCACGACGGGGCTGCGCCCGATGGAGGTGAACGTCTCCGGCAGGAACGGCTTGTCGGCCAGCGACGCGGCCGCGTTGGTCGCCGCCGGCTTGCCGGGCGTCGGCGTGTTCCTGGTGCCCGTCTTGGCTTGCGCGGCGGCCACCTGCAGGCGTTGCAGCCAGGTCGAGGAGTCGGGGATCCAGACGTCGGGGACCTTGGTGGCGCCGTCGCCCTGCCCGATGTCGCGCATGGTGACGCCGTGCGTACTGGCGATCGCGGCCGCGACCTCGACGGGCTCGGCGGCGCTGACCTCGACCGCGACGCACCGGTTGTTCGGGCCCACGGCGGTTTTGGCCCAGGCCTGGGCAGTGGCGTCGATCGCGGGTGCGATCTCCGGCGCCGCGGCGACGGTCAGCCGCAGCTCGCCCTCGCAGGAGCCGCCTCGGCGTTGGAGGAGCACGAGCGTGAGGAAGCCACCCACAACCGCGAGCGTGGTCACGATGCCGATGACGACCCGGCTTGTCGTGCCCGTGGCGGGGGGCCTGCGATGGCGTGCTGTCACGGAGCCATCTTGGAGTAGCCATCCGGCTTACCACCACGGGCCATTCGGCCGATGTTACAGACCCGACACGTTGATCCAAATCGAGATAATGCCTGATCAGAGCATTTGATCCACAATCAGGATGCGGCTGGTCGCGGATCGTGACGATCCTGCGCGGGCGGTCACCCCGTGGAGTCGGCCGCGCCCAGCGCGCTCAGCCGACCGGCCATGAGCTCGCCCTCGATGTCGGTGACCTCGTCGCCCAGGTCACGGTTGAGGGCCTCGCGGGTGTAGATCACCTTGGCGTGGTCCGGGACATCGGCGGCCGCCAGCAGCTCGATAGCGTCGCCGACCAGGGCGAGCACGGGATGCTCGAGGCCGGACACGGCCAGGGCACGTACGTCGTTCGTCGTCACGGTCGCCATGTTTGTGCTCCTCGGGGGTGCGCTGCGGTACCTGCGCGGCCATGGCCGCTGCCTCCCAGTGTGCGGTGGATCGTCCCGGACCGCGACACGAAGCCCGATATCGCAGTCCGCTATCGGACTACGATGGTGCGCGCGGGCGACCGCCGCCGGCCGGTACCCCCCCCGCCCGCCCGCCCGCCCGCCCGGCCCGGCCCCCCGCCC
>JAEZGP010000193.1 GCA_023437285.1 Actinomycetes bacterium
GCCTGCGCCGGGTCGTCCGAGCGCGTCCAGATCGCGGGTACGTCGTAGCCGCCGATCACCCGGGCGGTGAGGTCGGGGTCGCCCAGCTGTTCGGCCGCGGCGATGGCCGCGATCCGCTGCTCGCGCGCCGCCTCGAGGCCACCCGCGCCAGTCACGGCGAGACCGCGCAGCAGGCCCACCGTCGACTCCAGCCGAGCCCCGGACCGCACCGCCACCGTACGGTCGTACGCCGCCGCGGTCTCCGCCCAGACCCGTTGCGGTCCCGACGCGGGACCGTCGCCGACCTGATCGGCCTGGCGGAGGATGTCGGTCTCCAGGCGGCGCAGCGCAGGGCCCGGATCGACGCCGAGCTGCTCCAGCAGGAGGCCGCGGGCGCGGCGCAGCACCGCGAGCGCGTCGCCCTGGCGTCCCGCGCGGTACAGGGCAAGGGCCAGCAGCCGCCACGCCTCCTCCCGCCAGGGATGCTCGGCCGCGTGGGCGTCGAGATCGGGTACGACGTCGGCGGCACGCCCGAGGGCCAGGTGTGCCTCGGCCCGCCGCTCGACGGCGTTGAGCCGCAACTGTTCGAGGCGGGAACGCTCGACGCGCGCCCACGGCTCGTCGTCGAAGTCGGCGAACGCCGGCCCGCGCCACCAGTTCAGGGCCCGATCGAGCTGGTCGAGCGCCGCGTGCGGCGGCGCGGCGACCGCGGCGGCGACCGCGTCCTCGAACCGCCAGGCGTCGACCGTGTCCGGCGCCGGCCGCAGCGCGTAGCCGGGGCCCTCGGTGACCAGCAACCGGGCCGGCGCACGCGGTGGACGCTGTGGCTCCAGCGCGCGCCGCAACGCCGCCACGAACGTACGGACGGCGCTCACCGCGCCAGGTGCGGGGTCCTGCCACAGGTCATCGACGAGGCGACCGACCGGTACGACGCGGCCGCGCGCCACGATCAGGCGCGCCAGCACGGCGCGGTGCCTCGGCCCTTTCAGGTCGACCGGCGCGCCGGCGTCGTCCCAGGCGACCACCGGCCCGAGCACACCGAAGCTGACCCGCACCGATCCAACCGCCTTTCCGCCGTGACTCACGGTAACGCGCTCATCGGTTGCTCATCCGCGCCCGGGAGGCTGGAGGCGTCCACCGACGAGAAGAGGACCACCATGACGCAGGCCATTGCCGGGTTCGACTACCAGCGCGTACCGGTTGACGACGGCGTGACGCTGAACGTGGCGGTGGGAGGCGCCGGCAGCCCGATCGTGCTGTTGCACGGCTTCCCGCAGACCCACCTCATGTGGCGGCACGTCGCGGTCGAGCTGGCCGCCGACCACACCGTGATCTGTCCCGACCTGCGCGGCTACGGCGCCAGCGACAAACCCGCCGCCCGCGACGCCGACACGTACTCAAAGCGGACCATGGCCGCCGACATCGTCACCCTGGCCGGCAGGCTCGGCCACGACCGCTTCGCGCTAGCCGGACACGACCGCGGCGCCCTCGTGGCCATCCGCGCCGGCCTCGACCATCCCACCGCGATCACCCACCTCGCCTCCCTCGACGTCCTGCCGACCCTGGACATGTGGGACATCCTGCACGGCTCCTCCGCCGCGGTCGCCTTCCACCTGTACCTGATGGCCCAGCCGCCCGGCCTGCCCGAGCAGATGATCAGTGCCAGCGCGGACGCCTTCTTCGGCTACTTCCTCGACGTGTGGGCCCAGAACCCGCAGGTCATTCCGGAGGATGTGCGGGCGGAGTACCTGAGGGCCTCCCGCGAGGCCGTTCCCTCCATCGTCGCGGACTACCGCGCCTCGGCCGGGATCGACATCGAACACGACCGGGCCGACCGGGCGGCCGGGAACCGGCTGCCCATGCCGGTCACCGTCGTCCAGCAGGACTGGGGAGCCGCGCTCGGCTTCGACGCGGCCGCGCTGTGGCGCCCCTGGGCCGCGGACCTGGAGCACCGGACCACCTCGGCCGGGCACTTCATGGCCGAGGAGGCACCCGACGAGATCATCAAGCTCCTGCGCTCCCTGCTCGCGCGGTGACCCGCGCGTCCCAACCGCGCGTCCGCACCAGGGGTAGCGTCAGCCGAGGCGCTCGCCGTTGACGGTCACCCGGGTCAGGCGCAGGTCGGTGACGTCGCGGGCGACGGCGGGGGAGCGCGCCGAGTCGATCACGACGTCGGTGAGCGTGACCGTGCCGATCGGGCCGCGCGGGTAGCCGGCCAGCCGCCACGGCGCGTCCGTGCTCGCCACCCGCCAGTCGCGCAGGTGGATGCCGTCGACCCCGGGCGGGAACGAGCCGGCGTCGCCCTCCTCGTACGCGAAGTCGATCTCCAGGACCTGGTCGCGGACCCTACCCACGGTCACGTCGGTGACGTGCACGTCCCGGATGAACCCGCCCCGCACCGAGTTGGTCTTGAAGCGCGCGCACGTCCACAGGTGAGGGCTGTCCATCCGCAGGTTCGACGCGTACACGTGCTCGACGCCGCCGCTCATCTCGCTGCCGATGGTCACCCCGCCGTGCCCGTCGGCGAACGTACAGTCCGAGATCACGATGTTGCGGCACGGGACGGCCAGGCGGCGACCGTCGGCGTTGCGGCCCGCCTTGATCGCGACGCAGTCGTCGCCCGTGTCGAAGTGGCAGTCCTCGATGACCACGCCGTCGCAGGACTCGGGGTTGCAGCCGTCGTTGTTGTGCCCGTGCGAGCGCGCGGTCACCCCGGTCACCGTGACGTTGCGGCACAACACCGGGTGGACCTGCCAGAACGGCGAGTTGATCAAAGTTACGCCGGAGATCAGGACATTCTCACACCGGTACGGCTGAACGAACGACGGCGGCAGGTGGTACCCGTCGCCGAACACCCGCCGCGCCGGCGGCACGTTCTCGTCGGCCAGCCGCTCGAGCAGCGCGAAGTCGGCGGGCTCCAGCGGCTTCCAGGACCACCAGTGCGCGTCATCGGCCCGCCCGTCCAGCGTGCCGCCGCCGGTCAGCGCGATATCCCGCTCGCCGTAGGCGTACACGAAGGGGGAGTACCCCATCAGTTCGACGCCCTGCCACCGCGTCGGCACCTCCGGCAGGTACGCGGTCGGGTCGCGCCTGAAGCGCACGGTCGCGCCGGCCGACACGTGCAGGTCCACCCCGGAGCGCAGCCGGATCGGGCCGGTCAGGTACTCGCCGGGCGGCACGACGACCCGCCCGCCGCCGGCCGCGTGGCAGGCGTCGATGGCCTCGCGGAACGCGCCGGTGTGGTCGTGGCCGCCGCCGGCCACCGGGAACTCGCGGTCGGGGAAGGTCGGCGGGCGCACCATCGCCCGCACCGCCGCCGCGCCGTCGATCGCCGCACCCGTCACGACCCACACCGTACGGGAATGCGCTTTCTCGCCGCTACCGGGTCGGCCGCCACCACGGGCTGTGACGGCGTACCGCATGGTTTGTATTCTTGGCGCACGTCGAGAAGGAGGTATGTGGAGGATGGAAACGCTCGAATTCCAGGCGGAGGCCCGGCAACTGCTCCAGCTGGTCATCCATTCCCTGTATTCGAACAAGGACATCTTCCTGCGGGAGCTGATCTCCAACGCGGCCGACGCGTTGGACAAGCTGCGCCTGGCGGCCTACCAGGACAAGGACCTGGAGGTCGACCTGTCCGACCCGCGCATCGAGCTGGCCGTCGACAAGGACGCGCGCACGCTCACCGTGCGCGACAACGGCATCGGCATGACGCGCGACGAGGTCGTCGGGCTCATCGGCACGATCGCCCGCTCCGGCACGGCCGAGCTGCTGGCCAAGCTCCGCGAGACGAAGGACGCGGCCGCCTCCCGGGAGCTGATCGGGCAGTTCGGCGTCGGCTTCTACTCCAGCTTCATGGTCGCCGACAAGGTGACGCTGGTGACCCGGCGCGCTGGCACCGCCGAGGGCACCCGGTGGGAGTCCGACGGCGAGGGCACCTACACGATCGACGACGCCCCCGACGCGCCCGTGGGGACGGCCGTCACCCTGCACCTCAAGCCGGCCGACGCCGACGACAAGCTGTTCGACTACGCCGACGAGTGGAAGATCCGCGAGATCGTCAAGCGGTACTCGGACTTCATCCCCTGGCGCATCACCCTCGCCGGCGGCGACGGCGAGCCGCTCAACTCCATGAAGGCGCTCTGGGCCCGGTCCAAGAACGACATCAAGCCCGAGGAGTACGCCGAGTTCTACAAGCACCTCAGCCACGACTGGACCGACCCGCTCGAGGTCGTCCACATGCGCGGCGAGGGCACGTTCGAGTACGACGCGCTGCTGTTCATTCCCGAGCGCGCGCCGTTCGACCTGTTCCGCGCCGACGGCAAGCGCGGCGTGCAGCTCTATGTCAAGCGCGTGTTCATCATGGACGACTGCGAGGCGCTCACCCCCGACTACCTGCGCTTCCTGCGCGGCGTCGTGGACGCGGCCGACCTGTCGCTCAACGTCTCCCGCGAGATCCTGCAGCAGGACCGCCAGATCCAGGCCATCCGCAAGCGCCTGGTCCGCCAGGTGCTACAGACCATCGGCGCCCTGGAACCCGACAAGTACCGTACGTTCTGGGACCAGTTCGGCCGGGTCGTCAAGGAGGGGCTGCTCAGCGACGCCGACAACCGCGAGGCCATCCTCGGCATCGCCTCGTTCGCGACGACCCACGACCCGTCCGCGCTCACCAAGCTCAGCGACTACGTGTCGCGGATGAAGGACGGCCAGAGCGACATCTACGTCATGACCGGCGAGTCCCGCACGACGATCGAGAACTCTCCGCACCTGGAGGCGTTCAAAGCCAAGGGGTACGAGGTTCTGCTGCTCACCGACCCGGTCGACGAGGTGTGGCTGGACGTCGTCGGCACGTTCGACGGCCACAAGTTGCAGTCGATCGCCAAGGGCGCCGTCGACCTGTCCTCGGCCGAGGACGCCCCGGAGCGCGAGGAGCAGGCCAAGGACTTCGCCCCGCTGCTGGCCTGGGTCCAGTCCTCGCTCGACGAGGAGGTCAAGGAGGTGCGGCTGTCCACGCGGCTGACCACCTCCCCGGCCTGCCTGGTCACCGACGCCAACGACGTCACGCCCGCGCTGGCGAGGATGTACGCGGCGATGGGCCAGGAGCTGCCGCCCACCAAGCGGATCCTGGAACTCAACGCCGACCACCCGCTCGTCGCCGGCCTGCGCGAGGCGCACGCGGCCCGGCCGGACGACGCGTCGCTGGGGGAGACCGTCGAGCTGCTCTACGGGACCGCGGTGCTCGCCGAGGGCGGTGACCTGCGCGACCCGGCCCGGTTCGCCCGACTCCTGGCCGACCGCCTGGAGCGCACCCTCTGACCCACGTCGCGTGCCGGTGATTACAGCGTTATTGCGCCAAAACGCTGGAATAA
>JAEZGP010000235.1 GCA_023437285.1 Actinomycetes bacterium
TCACTCCGAGTTACACCGTTTTTGGGAAGTGGTGCGGGGTGTTCGGCAGCGAACGTCTCGCGCAACCGCACGTGCGCCGGATGGTCCACGCCCAGTGGTCGTCCGTGGGCCACCCGCCCACCAGGCAGGTCAGCAGCATCAACGCGGGGGCAGGCCGAGCAGAACGCGCGCCTGGTCGGCGGCCAGCGGGGGCCGCTGCGCCAGCCGCGCCAACGCCGAGGCCCGCGCCACGAGCTGCGCGTTGCTCTCCACCGGCTGCCCCTTGGCGTACGTGACGGTGTCCTCCATGCCCACCCGCAGGTGTCCGCCCGCGCTCAGCGAGGCGAACAGCACCGGCAGCGTGCTCCGCCCGATCCCGGTGGCCGCGAACGTCGTCCCCGGCGGCAGGTCGCGCACCGCGTTCACGCACGCCACCAGCGCCTCGGTCGTGCCGGGCATGCCGCCGGGTACGCCCATGACGAAGTCGACGTGCACATGCCCGCCGGCGGGCAGCCCGTGCTTGTCCAGTAGCCGGGCCAGCGAGGTGAGCTGCCCCAGGTCGAAGATCTCGTACTCCGGCACGATGCCCCGCTCGCGCATGCGCGTGTGCAGCTCGACGATGAACGCCGGCCGGTTCATGAACACGTCGTCGCCGAAGTTGACCGTACCCATCGTGCAGCTGGCCATGTCCGGCCCGGCGTCGAGGACGGCCAGGCGCGCGTCCTCCGGGTCGGTGACCGCCCCGCCGGTCGACAGCTGCACGATCAGGCCGGTCTGCTCGCGCAGCGCCGCGACAGTGTCGCGCAACAGCCCGGGGTCGAGGGTCGGCCTGGCGTCGGCGTCCCGGACGTGGACGTGGATGACCGCCGCGCCGACCGCCTCACACTCCTTGGCGGTGGCCACCAGCTCGTCGAGGGTCACGGGCAGCGCCGGCACGTCGGCCTTGGCCACCTCGGCTCCCGTCGGCGCCACGGTGATCAGGGTCCCGGCCGACGGCACTGTCGCGCTACTCATGCCGGCGATCGTCGCACACCCTCCCCACCGTCGCTGAGCGACGACTCAGCCCACACCGCTCTACCCCGCACACTGCCTGTCCCCCACCCCGAGGCCCGACGACGCGCGCCTGTTTGGGCGGTTACACGTGGAATTCCGCTCCCCATTCGGCGCGTAACTGTCCAAACATGCGGCGCGGGACGCGGGTGCGGCGCCGGGGAGGGAGGGTCAGGGGAGGGACGGGTCGATGGCGGCGGTTGAGTCGCCCACGCGGAGGACGGCGTCGGGAGGGACGTTCTGCTTTACGAGCGCCAATGCGACCAGGCCCAGCTCGTGGTGGCGGACCGCCGTGCCGACCATCCCCACGGGACGTCCCTCGGCGGAGACGACCTGGGTGCCGGCGGCGGGCAGTTCGTCGGTGGTGATGCCGTCGAGGTGCAACAGTACGAGGCGGCGGGGCGGGCGGCCGAGGTTGTGCACCCGGGCGATCGTCTCCTGGCCCCGGTAGCAGCCCTTCTCCAGGTGGACGGCGGGGCCCAGCCAGCCGGCCTCGGCCGGCAGGGTCTTGTGGTCGGTGTCGAAACCCAGGCGGGGTCGCCCGGACGCCACCCGCAGCGCCTCGAACGCCCACAGGCCCACCTGCGGCACGCCGGCCGAGGCGACAACGGATGACACGGAGCCGCGCGGCACGATCAGGTCCGCGCCGTAGGGCATGCGGCGGGCCAGGCCGCCCGAGGGCAGCGCCGCCACGGCGTACTCGGAGGTGGATCGGGCCGGCACGGACCCGGCGGCGAACTTCGGACCCGGCACCGCAACCACGTCGGGCGCGGCGAGCGGACCGACACCGAGCGCGGACAGTGCCCGCGTCGTGTCCGGCCCGACCAGGGACAGTATCGCCCAGTCGGCGGTGACGTCGGCGGGTTCCACGCGCATGAGGAAACGCATGCGCTGCAGGAAATCGAGCAGCGCGGGGGCCCGGCCGGGCTCGGTGTCGAGCCAGGTGGTGGTGCCGTCGTCGGCGACGGCCGCGTGGTGCTCGACGTGCCCGTGCGGGGAGAGGACGAGCAGTTCGGTGCCGGTCATCGGGGCGAGCGCGCTCAGGTACTGGGTGGTGATGCTGTGCAGCCAGCCGAGGCGGTCGGGGCCGGTGATGGCCAGCACGCCCCGGTTGCCCCGGTCGACGAGGCCGACCGATTCGGCGAGGACGCGTTGCTCGCGCGCGGGGTCGCCGAAGTGGGCCGCGACGCCCGCGTCGACGCTGGCCGGGTCGAGCTCTTCGATCGTGATCACGAGTCACCTCCGCAGGACGCGCACGTGCCGAAGAATGCCACGTGGCCGACGTCGATGACGAAGCCCGCCTCGGCGCGCAACTGCTCGGCGAGCGGGCCCAGCACCTCTGGCGCGACCTCGGTGACCGACTCGCACGACCGGCAGACCAGGTGAATGTGCTGTTCAGGGCCGACACCGTGGTAGGTGGGAGCGCCGTGGGACAGGTGCGCGTGGGTGACGAGGCCGAGCTCTTCGAGGAGTTCGAGGGTCCGGTACACCGTGGTGATGTTCACACCGGCGGCCGTTTTGGCGACCTGGGCGTGGATCTGGTCGGGGGTGGCGTGGCCGAGCGCGTACACCGCGTCTAGCACCAGTTGGCGCTGCGCGGTGAGGCGAAGGCCACGGGAGCGGAGCGTCTCGGCGAGCGTGGGCGACGGCATCGTTCGATCCTATGTCGGTGTCCGCCTATGCTTGCGAGTCGTGCTCGAACAAAAGACCCCCGCCCCGCCCGGCGAGATGCGCGTTGTCGCCGTGCTCGGCACGGGCGTCGTGGCGCCGGATACGCCCATCCTGCGCGCGGACGACCTCGGCGCGCTGCGCGGTGACGGCATCTTCGAAACCATGCATGTACGGGCCGGCAGCCCGTGGCTGCTCGATGAGCACCTGGCCCGGATGGCCGGTTCGGCCGCCACGATGCAGCTGACCCTGCCTGCGGAGGCGCAGTTGCGGGACCTAGCCCGGCAGGCGGTCGCGGCGTGGCCCGCGCACGTCGAGGGCGCCCTGCGGATCATCTGTACGCGCGGCGCGGAGGCCGGTTCGCCGGTGACCGTGTTCGCGACGGTCGGGCCGGTGGGCCCCGCCATTCGGCGGGCGCGGCAGGAGGGCATCGCCGTACTCACCGCGACGCAGGGCTTCCCGGCGGACCTGCGCTCGTCCGCGCCCTGGCTGCTCGGCGGCGCGAAGACCCTGTCGTACGCGGTGAACATGGCGTGCCTGCGCTGGGCGGTCGCCGCCGGTGCGGACGACGTGCTGTGGACGTCCACGGACGGGTACGCCCTGGAGGCCCCGACGTCGACGCTGGTCTGGCTGGAGGGCACCACGCTGTGGACGGTCCCGGCCGCGAAGACGGGCATCCTCGCCGGCGTCACGGCCCGCTGGTTGCTGGCGCACGCGGGCGAACTGGGCTGGCGGACCGACGAGCGGCTCGCGACACCGGAGGAGATCGCGGCGGCGGACGGCGCCTGGCTGACGTCGTCGGTGCGCGGCGTGGCGGGCATCCGCACGCTCGACGGGGCCGCGCTGCGCACGGCGCCGGAGACCACGACCCAGATCCGTAAACTCCTCGGCTTTCCCGATTAATCGCTAACGACCATTACGTCCCTTTATGCTGCCCGTAATGAGCAGCGGAGGTGATGGCGGTGACGTACGCGGCGAGCATCGGTGACGAGCTGACCAGCTTCTTCGGCGACGCCCTGGCGATCGTGGTGAAGCTTGCGATCTTCCTCGTCATCATGGCGGTGGGTTGGTTCGTCGCGCGCTGGGTGTACCGCTGGGCGAACGCCCTGCTGCACCGCCTCGGCTTCGACCGGGCCGTGGACCGGGGCGGGCTGCGCCGCGTCCTGGGCGGCTGGAGCGCCAGCGATCTCGCCGCGAAGGTCATTCAGTACGCGCTGCTGCTCGTCACCCTGCAGCTCGCGCTGGGCATCTTCGGGCCCAACCCCGTCAGCGACCTGATCAGAGCCATCGTCGCGTGGCTGCCGAAGCTGTTCATCGGGATCGTGATCGTGGTGGTCGCCACCGCCATCGCGGGGGCCGTCCGGGACCTGATCTCCCGGGCCCTGCACGGGCTGGCCTACGGCCGGGCGCTCGCCACGGCCGCGCAGATCGCCATCATCGTGCTGGGCCTCATCGCGGCCCTCAACCAGGTCGGCGTCGGCACGTCGGTGACCATGCCCGTCCTCGTCGCGGTGCTCGCCACGATCGGCGGCATCCTCGTCGTCGGCGTGGGCGGCGGCATGATCAAACCCATGCAGGACCGGTGGGAACGCATGCTCAGCCGGGCGGAGGAGGAGGTCTCCTCGTCCGCCGAGCAGGTACGCGCCAACCGGGCCGCCGACGCCGACCGGATGCGCAACACCCCGGGCGGTTTCGCCCAGCCCGCGTACGGTGGCGGCCAGCCCGCCTACGGCGCGCCGCAGGCCAACCCGGCCCACGACCCGCAGCCCACCCAGCCGGGCCCGCCGCCGCCCACCGGTTAACGTCTAGCCGCCGACCCGGGTCAGCTTCGCGGCCAGGTGCGACGTCAAGGGCTGGCCCACGGCCGCCATGTCCTGGGCGTAGAGCAGGTCGCGGTCGACGATGCCGTAGAGGCGCTTCTCGGCGGTCACTTCCTTGGCCGTGGACGTGCGCACGACCGCGTCGCTGGCCATCTCCAGCCGTACGTTCGTGACCGTGCCGATGTGCAGCGCCATGATGCCCGTGGGCGAGCACAGCAGGGCCTCGATCTCGTCCGTGGCCCGCCCGTTGTCGTCCATGATCGGCCGCCACCAGCCCGTCTCCCGGGCCGCCGGACGCACCGCGGCGCCGGTCTGCGGGTCGACGATCCACGCGCGCGACTCGTAGGACAGGAACGGTCGGCCGTCGTGGCTGATCCGGATCTCCTGGGCGAACTCGAACGGCTCGATCGTCGGGTACTCCCCCGCGCCGCGGCCGCGCCACACCCCGATGAAGGGCAGCAACCCCAGCAACGCCGGGTGCAGGTCCGGGCCCACCCGCAGGTCGTGCGTCTCCTCGTACGGGTACGCCTCGGGCACCGGCGCGTCCAGCCACGCCGGACGGCCCTCTTGCTCAGTCACGCTGTTGTTCCTCTCGCCTCGGCCGCCGAGTCGTGTCGTTGGCGCGTTTGGCCAGGTAGACCAGCGCACCGGCGAGGCCGCCGAAGCCCGCCACCAGCAGACTCACGAACCCGATCTCGGTCACCACGCCGCAAATCCTATGCTCGCCCCATGGCCCGCACACTCATCGTCAAGGCGACCGCCGGCGAGGACGCACCCGAGCGCTGCTCACAGGCCTTCCCCGGGCCCGCCACGCCCGTGTCGGCCGGGGCGGCGGTCTCGCTGTGGCTCACCGGGGAGTCGGCCTGGCTCGCGGTCCCCGGCCGCGCCGAACAGTTCGCCCTGCCACACTCCGCCCCGCTGGCCGACCTGCTCGGCATCGTGCTCAGCGCCGGCACCGTGACGGTATGCACCCAGTGCGCGGCCCGGCGCGACCTCACTGAAGATCAACTTCTTCCGGGCGTACGGATCGCCGGGGCGGCCGTGTTCGTCGAGGAGTGCCTCGCCGACGGGGCCCAGGCCCTCGTCTACTGATCCACCACGACGAACTGGCCCATCATTCCCTGGTCCTCGTGCGTCAAGACGTGGCAGTGGAACATGTACGCGTGATTCGGGTCGGCGTACTCGTGGAAGGTCATAATGATCTCGTACGTGACGTTGCCGCGTAGGTAGATCGTGTCCTTCCAGCCGCCCAGCGCGGGCGGTGGCGGCTGCCCACCCACGGTCAGCACCTGGAACCGCACGTCGTGCACGTGGAAGGTGTGCGGCAGGCCGTCGGTGTTGCGGACCCGCCAGATCTCCGTGGTGTCCCTGACCACCCGGGCGTCCACCCGCGACATGCTCATGCCCTGCCCGTTGATCGTGTTGCCGCTCAGGGCGAAGTCCCGGGTGCGCACCGCGTCCGCACGGTCCAGGCGGGGCACGTCGACCAGCGTGGCCGGCACCGGCTCCGTCGCGCGCAGCGTCGCGGCCGCCCGCAGTTCGAGGACGTCGAACCGGTCGGCCCCGCCCGCGAACCGGTCACCGATCACGCCCGACTTCAACGCGGGCGGCGTGCTGCGCAGCACCACCCGCTCCCCCGCCCGCACCGCGACGACGATGTCGGCGCGCTCGCCCGGCGAGAGCATCACCCGCCGGGTCGGCACCGGCGCCGCGAGCAGGCCGCCGTCCGTACCCACCAGGGCGTACTCCCGATCATCGGCGAAGCCGAAGTCGTAGACGCGCGCGTTCGAGCCGTTGAGCAGCCGCAACCGCACCCGGTCCGTGGTCACGTCGAGGTACGGCGCCGCCGTGCCGTTGACCACGATCGTGTCGCCGAGGGTGCCCATGCCGCCGAAGCCGCTGCCCTTGCCGAGCCGGTCGCCGCGCAACAGCTTGTCCTGCACGATGACCGGCACGTCGTCGACCCCGTACTCGTGGGGCAGCGCCGCCACGTCGGTGTCCGGGTCGTCGATGAGGAACATGCCGGCGAGGCCCCGGTAGGTCTGGTCGGCGGTCGAGCCGTGCGGATGCGGGTGGTACCACAGCGTCGCGGCGGGTTGGTTGACGCGCCAGGTCGGCGACCACGTCTGGCCGGCCGCGACCATGGTCAGCGGGCCGCCGTCCATCTCGGCCGGCAGGTGCATGCCGTGCCAGTGCACGGTGGTGGCCTCGCTCAGTCCGTTGTGGACGTTGACGACCACCTGCTCGCCCCGCTTCGCCCGCAGCGTCGGGCCGAGGTAGGCGCCGTTGAACCCCCACGTCGCCACGCCGCCCCTGCCGAAGTCGTGCCGGCCGGCCGCGGCCGTGAGGTCGAACACCCGCCGGCCCTGCCCGTCGACGCGCGACGGCGCGAGCGGCGGTACGGCCAACGACCGCACGAAGTCGACCTTCCCGGTGGTGTCCTGGGCCAGGCTCTGCCAGAACCACACCACCGAAGCGGCGCCGAGGCCGCACAGAACCACCAGAATGGACAGACCGATAACGAGTACGCGCCGCAACGCCTGACCCCTCCCCCGTGTGTGCCAGGCAAGCAGCGTGCGGGGTCGGTCAGTCCAATGTCGATAGTGCGCGGCCGAACCGGGGGACGAACGGGTGATCCACCTAGGGGCGGTTCCCGGAGGCCTTCAGGGGTCGCGTCAGCAGGCGGTCGTGGCCGCCACCGTGACCGTGTCGAGGGTCGTCTGGGCAGCGACGGACAGGTCGCCGGCGCGCCACGCCACGCGGTCGGGAGCCGCGACGACCGGAGCCGTGGCCGTCCGGGCGAGCGCCGTGTCCAGCGCGGCGGGCACGCCCGTGGCCGGACCGCTCGCCGCGACCGTCCACAGCGGACTCCCATTGGGACAGGTGAGGGCGGTGGAGCGCCAGGTGACCGTCGGGGAGCCGAGGGCGGTGAGCGCCTCGGTCACGGCGGCGCGCGCGGCGACCGGGGCGTCGGTCGGCTCCGCCGGTACGGCCGACTTCTGCCGGCACCCGGTGTCGATGCTGACCCGGACCAGGCCGGGACCGCTGGACGTGCCGGTGAGCAGCACGTAGTTGCCGCCGTCGGCGCGCAGGCGCGGCG
>JAEZGP010000241.1 GCA_023437285.1 Actinomycetes bacterium
GACGACGACGGCGGCCGCCGTGGCCGGCGCAGCCGGTTCCGCGACCGGCGCCGGGGCCGCGGCGAGCGCGGCGAGTCCGGGGGCGGCGCCGAGCCGCAGGTCTCCGACGACGACGTTCTGGTGCAGGTCGCCGGCATCGTCGACGTGCTCGACAACTACGCGTTCGTGCGTACGTCGGGCTACCTGGCCGGCCCGAACGACGTCTACGTCTCCATGTCGCAGATCAAGAAGTACGGGCTGCGCCGCGGCGACGCGGTGACCGGAGCGGTGCGCGCGCCCCGCGAGGGCGAGCAGCGTCGCGACAAGTACAACCCGCTGGTCCGCCTGGACACGATCAACGGCATGGACCCGGAGGAGGCTCGCCGGCGTCCCGAGTTCTACAAGCTCACGCCGCTCTATCCGCAGGAGCGCCTGCGCCTGGAGACCGAGCCGCACATCCTCACCACGCGCGTCATCGACCTGGTGATGCCGATCGGTAAGGGTCAGCGCGCGCTCATCGTGTCGCCGCCGAAGGCCGGCAAGACGATGATCCAGCAGGCCATCGCGAACGCGATCAGCCAGAACAACCCGGAGTGCCACCTCATGGTCGTCCTCGTCGACGAGCGGCCCGAGGAGGTCACCGACATGCAGCGGTCGGTGAAGGGCGAGGTCATCGCCTCGACGTTCGACCGCCCGCCGCAGGACCACACCACCGTCGCGGAGCTGGCGATCGAGCGGGCCAAGCGCCTCGTCGAGCTGGGTCACGACGTGGTCGTCCTGCTCGACTCGATCACCCGCCTGGGCCGGGCGTACAACCTGGCCGCGCCGGCCAGCGGCCGCATCCTGTCGGGTGGTATCGACTCGACGGCGCTCTACCCGCCCAAGCGCTTCCTCGGCGCCGCCCGCAACATCGAGAACGGCGGCTCGCTGACCATCATCGCCAACGCGCTGGTGGAGACCGGTTCCATGATGGACACGGTCATCTTCGAGGAGTTCAAGGGTACGGGCAACGCAGAGCTCAAGCTCGACCGGAAGATCGCCGACAAGCGGATCTTCCCGGCGGTCGACATCGACCCGTCGAGCACCCGCAAGGAGGAGATCCTGCTCGCTCCCGATGAGTACGGGATCATCCTCAAGCTGCGTAAGGTGCTCCACTCGCTGGACTCGCAGGCCGCCATCGAGCTGCTGCTCGACCGGCTCAAGCAGTCCCGCACGAACGTGGAGTTCCTCATGCAGATCGCCAAGAGCACCCCGGGCGAGTAACCGCCCACATCATGCGAGGGGCACGCCGGCCACCAGCCGGCGTGCCCCTGCGCGGTTCTCTAGGGTGGTCGCCATGACGAGCGTGTCGTGGGCCGAGTCGTACCTGGGGCAGCTGCGGGCGATCGCGGGCGAGCGGATCCTCATGTTCGTGGGTGCCCGGGCCGTCCTGCGCGACGACGCCGGCCGGGTACTGCTGATCAAGAGGTCGGACAACGGGTACTGGTCGCTGCCGGCGGGGGCGATGGAGCTGGGCGAGTCGATCGCCGGCTGCGCCGTCCGCGAGGTGCGCGAGGAGACCGGGCTGACCGCCGAGGAGGTCGAGCCGTTCGCCCTCTACACCGGCGTGGAGTACACGACGACCAACCAGTGGGGTCACACGTATCAGCTGCACGTCACGGCCTTCCGGGTGCCGCGCTGGTCGGGCGAGCTGGTGCGGGTCACCGACGAGACGACGGACGCGGTCTTCTACGACCCGGCAGCGCTGCCCTCGCCGCTGTCGAAGACCGTTCCGGAGGCGCTGGCCGACCTGGCGACGTTCGAGGCGACCGGCCGGCTGGTGGTGAAGTAGGTGAAGTAGGCCGCCCGATGGGGTCGGGAACAACCGCCCGTGGCAAACTGTTAAATCGGCCAGGTTCCGGTTCACGCCCCACATCGCGTCGTAGGACGCGAGGCGACCCGGCGACCTTCACGAGAGGACCGAGGCAGCGCATGAAGCCTGACATTCACCCGCAGTACGCCGTGACCCAGGTCACCTGCTCCTGCGGCAACTCCTTCGAAACCCGCAGCACGGCGAAGAACGGTTCGATCCACGTCGAGACCTGCAACGTCTGCCACCCGTTCTACACGGGCAAGCAGCGTGTCCTCGACACCGCCGGCCGCGTGGCGAAGTTCCAGCAGAAGTACGCCAAGGTCAACAAGGCCAAGTAGCTGTTCTGACGGCGTCCGCCCCCAGCGCTGCGTGCCGGCGCGGGGCGGGCGCCGTTGTGATGTTGAAGGCACATCGGGAAGGGGGACAGCATGAGCACCGACCGTCTGGCGACGTTGCTTGACGAGTACGCGCAGCTGGAGCGGCGGCTCGCCGACCCGGCGATCCACGCCGACCAGTCGACGGCGCGCCAGGTCGGCCGGCGGTTCGCCGAGCTGACCCCCATCCACAAGACGGCCACCGAGCTGACCCAGGCGCGTTCCGACCTGGCGGCGGCCCGCGAACTGGCCGCCGAGGACCCCGACTTCGCCGTCGAGGCCGACGCGCTGGCCGAGCGCATCCCCGACATCGAGGAGAAGCTCGCCGAGCTGCTCATGCCGCGCGACCCCAACGACGGCAAGGACGTGATCCTGGAGATCAAGGCGGGGGAGGGCGGCGAGGAGTCGGCGCTGTTCGCCGGTGACCTGCTGCGCATGTACACCCGCTACGCCGAGCGGCAGGGCTGGTCGGTCCAGGTGCTCGACGAGACGCCGTCCGACCTGGGCGGCGTCAAGGACGTCCAGCTCGCCGTCAAGGCCCGTCAGGTCGCCGCACCCGAGGACGGGGTGTGGGCGCACCTCAAGTACGAGGGCGGCGTGCACCGGGTCCAGCGCGTGCCCGTGACCGAGTCCCAGGGCCGCATCCACACGTCCGCCGCCGGGGTGATGGTCTTCCCGGAGGCCGACGACGAGGGCGACGTCGAGATCGACCCGAACGACCTGCGGATCGACGTCTACCGCTCGTCCGGGCCGGGCGGGCAGTCCGTCAACACGACGGACTCCGCCGTCCGCGTCACGCACCTGCCGACGGGCATCGTCGTGTC
>JAEZGP010000254.1 GCA_023437285.1 Actinomycetes bacterium
GCACACGCCACCACCTGACTCTTGTACGCTGCGGGTCCCCTGACGACGGCGAGGAGGTGCCAGCGCGGTGACGCGACCCATCGCGCTGACACCCTGCGAACCCGGCGGGCCCGACCCGGACGCCGTCATGGCCTCGATCGCCGCGTGGGTGACCTCGCCCGAGCTGATCGAGCTGGTCGGGCACTTCGGCGGCGAGATCCCCGACGCGTCCGTCGCGTCGGTGCTCGACCACCTGGCCGACTTCTCGCGCGCCTGGGACTTTCGCGGCGGCACGAGGGAGCGCTTCGACACCGTCCGCGTCGACTACGACCCCGGCCTCGACGAACGGCTGCGCGACCTGATCCACGTGCTGGGCCTGGGCGGCGCCGACCGCCCCGCACACGACAGCTACGACCACGTGGTGGTGCTGGGCGGCGGCATCCGCGTGGCGCTGGGCCGGGCCGAGTACGCGGCCCGCCTGCTCGCGGGCGGCGTACGGGCCGGCACCGTCACCGGCCTGGGCAGCCTGCGCCAGCGCGACGACCGCGAACACCGCGAGGGCCTGCGCCTCGGGCTCGACCCGTTCGAGACCGAGGCCGACCTGATGGCGGTCGGCCTGCGCCGCTACCTGGGCCTGTCCGAACCGACGGCGGTACGCGAGGAGGCCGGCTGGTGGCACCGGGCCTGGGTCAACGGCGGCCGGCAGGTGCACGTGCTCGCGGCGCCGTCCAGCCGGCCGCCGCTGCGCGCCAACACGGCCGACACGCTCATCGGCTGGGCCGAGCTGGTGTGCACCCCGGCCCCGACCGACCGTGTCCTGCTCGTCACCAACGCCCCATACGTACGGCACCAGCACTGCGACGCCGTCCGCCTGCTCGGCCACCGCTACGGCTGCGGCGTCGAGACGGTCGGCTACGACGACCTGGCGGCGCGTACGTGGGGCAGGCGGCCGCACACCACCGAACTGCTCCAGGAGGTGCGCTCCTCGGTGCTCGCCACGCGCAACCTGCACGCCGCGCTCGCGGTGCTCCGGTAGGCGCCGGTCAGGCCGACGGGGCCACCGGGTCGAGCGCCGCTTCGACGATGATTGCCTCCACGCGATGCACGAGCGCCTCCAGTTCGGCGGCCGGGATGAACGTGACGTCCGCCTCGAACGTCAGCAGCACCGCGTCGGGGGCGTCGCTGATGGTGAGCATGAGCAGCTTGTTGAGCGATTCCATCCGCTCGCGGCGCTGCGTGCCCCGCGACACGGCCGCGCGCAGCTCGTCCGCGGTCGGCGGCGCCGCGACGGGGTCCACGGTGGACTGCCCGCGGCGGTCGTTGACGAACAAGGCGATCTCGATGTCGGCGCCGCGTTCGTGCCGGATGCGGGCGACGAGCCGGTCGCGGTCGAGCTGGTGGTAGTAGGCGTACTTGTAAGCGGAATTGGTGCGCTGGCGGGTACGGGCCACCGCCTCGTCGAAGCTCATCCCGGCAAGGTCGAGCACCAGCAGCCCGGCCTGGTTGACCGGGCTCACCGACATGGCGAGGCGGTTGCGGAACCGGTTGTTGACCAGGACCTGGAGCACGACGGGTTCGTGCCCGGCCACCTCGGCCAGCGCGACGGCGTACGCGGTCAGCAGGATCGAGGTGGTCTCCGTGCCCAGCCGGCGGGCGAGGCACCGCAGCCCGAGACTGATCGCGGGCGACTCGCACACGTAGCGCCAGTAGCGCTCGCCCGTCGGGGGCGCCTCGGCGACCGGGTGCCGGGAGCGCCGCACCGGGATGGCGCGCAGGTGCTGTTCCCAGTACCGCAGCGCGGCGGCGCTCTGCCGCAGCCCGGCCGGCGACGCCTGCCAGGCGGCCAGTTCCAGCGGCGACAGGTCAGAGATCGGCTCCTTGGCGGCGCCGGTCGCCGGGTCACGGCCGAGCAGGTCGGTGAACATCACCATGGCCGCGACCGAGTCGAAGAGGGCGTGGCCGAGCGTCGTGACCAGGTGCGTGAGCCGGCCGTCCTGGCGTACCAGCGTCATGCGTACGGGCCATTCCCGGGTGTGGTCGAACGGCGCCTGCTGGTGCTCGGCGGCAACGCCGGCGGCGATCTCGGCCGGGTCGGTGCCGGCCGGGGCGTCGAGGACGTACAGCGGCACCTCGCCCGACCGGTGCACGACCTGGCTCGGCCAGCCGTGTTCGTCGAACCGGAACCGGGTCCGCATGGCCTCGAATCGGTTCATGAAGAACCGCAGCTCGTCGACGAACTCGTCGATGGTGGCGCCGTCGTCCAGCGTCCGGGTGGCGGTCATGTTCAACGGGAGGCCGCTGGACGCCATCCACTCCCAGATGTGCTGCTGTCCCCAGGTCAGTTCAGCTTCGCCGGAAGTGTCACCTTCGAATGGGACCAGGATGGGATCCGTCATAGTCGCCTCCGCCGCGTCGCACCCGCGGCCATCGTCGGCGGAGGAATTAAGGCGCGTCAACGAGTCGGCGCGACCAGTTCAACGCGGCGCCGCCGTCGACTTTCGCTGCCCAGGACAACCGGCCCGGGACAACGGTGATGATCGATTTCGTACTGCGTGCGGCCCTACCAGCCGCGTGCCCGCCAGTGCGAAAGCGCCGGACGCTGCTGTCCGATCGTGCTGTCGTCGCCGTGGCCCGGATAGAACCACGTGTCGTCGGGCAGCTCGCCGAAGACCTTTGTCTCAAGATCGTTCATGAGGCTCGCGAAGTCGCCCGGATTCGTGGTCCGCCCCGGACCTCCGGGGAACAGCGAGTCGCCCGTGAACAGGTGCGCCGGCCCGGACGGGTCGCGGTAGAGCAGGGCGATCGACCCCGGCGTGTGTCCCACCAGGTGGATCACCTGGAGCGCGACGTTGCCGACCCGTACCTCGTCGCCGTCGCGCAGGGTGCCCGACACGCGGGGCAGTTCCCCGGCGTCGGCCTCGTGGGCGAGGCTGCGCGCGCCGGTCTCGTCGACGACGTCCTCCAGCGCGAACCAGTGATCATGGTGTCGGTGGGTCGTCACGACGGTGGCGAGCCCTCCGTCACCGATCACCGCCAGCAGCCGGTCGGGCTCGTTGGCCGCGTCGATGAGCAGTTGCTCGCCCGTGTCGCGGCAGCGCAACAGGTACGCGTTGTTGTCCATGGGGCCGACGGAGACCTTGGTGACCGACAGCGCCGCCAGGTCGCGGACCGCCGCGGGTCCGCGGGGCTCGACATGCCCGGTGTACGTCACCCCACAGACCCTACCGGGGCGCCCGGGAGCGGCAACTCACACGGCCGCGCCACACCCCACTGAGCTGCTCAAACATCGCCGCCCCGAGCGATATTCGGTTTCCGTCCGCGTCTGGGGGGCTTACCGTCGTGGGCAACGGGGAATCGACCCGGTCGGTGATCACCGACCAGAACGGTGAGAGGAGGTGGGCCCCATGCCGGTCGCGACCGGTCACGTTGCCAGCGCCCCCTCCAGCGCGCCGGTGCACTGTTGCCACAGTCCCGTGGCGACCAACTGAGCACCCAGTTTCCGCGCACTCCTCAACGACAAGGAATATCCGAATGACGTTTGATCTGGCGTCCCTCGGTTGGGACGGCGCATACGCCACCGTCTTCGCCCCCTGTGCCCGGCCCGACACCCGCCCCGCCCGCGTGACGCGCGTCGACCGGGGCGCCTGCACGGTGATCAGCGAGAAGGGCGCCGAACGGGCCACGTACGCCGGAAGCCTGCTGTCGGCCGCCCGGCGCGATCCCACGCGGCTGCCGTGCGCGGGCGACTGGGTCGTGCTCCGTGCCTGGCCGGACCGCCGGATCACCGTCGAGGGCGTCCTGCCCCGGCGTACGGCGCTCGTCCGGTCGGCGGCCGGCGCCACGTCCCATCAGCAGGTCCTCGCCGCGAACGTCGACGCGATCGCGATCGTGGAGCCCGTCGACCCGCAACCTGACCTCGGCCGCATCGAACGGCTGCTCGCCCTCGCCTGGGACTCCGGCGCGCAACCGCTGGTGATCCTCACCAAGTCCGATCTCGCCCCCGACCCGGCCGCGATCGCCCTGCAGATCGGCCTGATCGCGCCGAAGACGCCCGTACACGCCGTGAGTGTCGTCGACGGACGCGGCCTGCACCGGTTACGGCCGTTCGTGGCGAGCGGCCGCACCCTGGGCCTCGTGGGCCGCTCGGGGGCGGGCAAATCCTCGCTGGTCAACGCGCTCGCCGGCGCCACCGTCATGGGTACCCAGCAGATCCGCCGGGTGGACGGCCGCGGCCGGCACACCACGACCTACCGCGCCCTCATCCCGATCCCGGACGGCGGCGCGGTGCTCGACACCCCCGGGTTACGCGGCGTCGGCCTCGGGGCGGTCGACGACGGCGTCGACGCCGCCTTCAGCGACGTGGCCGCGCTCGCCGCGCGGTGCCGGTTCACCGACTGCCGCCACCGGGGCGAGCCGGGCTGCGCGCTCGACGACGCCCTGGCGGTGGGGGAGCTGACGAACCGGCGCTGGGCGAACTGGCAGCACCTGCACCACGAGATAGCTGCGCAGACTCGCCGCGGCGATGCCCGCCGGATGGCCGAGGAGCGGGCAAGGTGGAAGAGGAAGACGCAGGTCCAGCGGCCGCGGGGGGTCCGCCCCTGACCGGCGCGGAAACGGGGGCGACGATGGCGGCGCGGGAAGTCGGCCCGGCCGACGCGCAGACGCAGGTGTTGCCCATCGTGACCGCCGCGCCGGCCACCGGGCTCAACTGGCGCGACGTGCGCCTGTCGCGCCAGCAGGCCATGGCCGACGACACGCTGCCGGTCAGCCGTACCCGTCTCATGGTCGTTTTCGGGATTCTGGCGGCGACGGCGCTGACCACGGTGGTCGCCCTCAGCCGTGGGGTCGAGCGCCCCGCGGAGCCGGTGGCCGGCCTCGACGGCGCGGCCGGCGGGTCCGCGTTCGGTGAGGGTTCGAGCTTCGGGAGTACGCCGCAGCGCGCGCCGTTCGCGCCGCCCCCGCCGCCGGACCCGTCCCACGCCGACACCGGCACGGGCCGGGCGTCCGAGGC
>JAEZGP010000255.1 GCA_023437285.1 Actinomycetes bacterium
ACCCGGTCGCCGCCGAGAGACAAGCGCTCGACCCGGTCGCCGCCGAGAGACAAGCGCTCGACCCGGTCGCCGCCGAGAGACAAGCGCTCGACCAGGACGCCGCCAAGAGACAAGCGCTCGACCAGGACGCCGCCAAGAGACAAGCGCTCGACCCGGTCGCCGCCGGGAGGTCGGGGCTTGACCCGGTCCGCGCCGCCGCACCTGGTGACCGGATCGCCGGGCCGTCAGCGCGCCGCCCGGTCACCGACCCCGCCCGCCCAGTCGTCCCGTTCACGGAGACGCGCGCCGACGCGGTGTGGCGCTGGCTCTTCGGCACCGTCGCGCTGCTGCTCGTCGCCGTGGGTGTCGTCCGGGCGGCGGAGTGGCTGTTCGCGCTCTGCCTGCTGGCCGCGTTCGGCTGCGGCGCCGTCGCCGTCGTGGGTGGACGATCGCTGGGCGGGCTGGTGGCCTCGGTGGGTTCGGTGCCGCTCGCGGCGCTGCGGGGGATTCCCTGGTACGCGCGGAGCATGGCGACCCTCGGTCGCGACGTTTCACGTGAATCCACAGAGGGAAACGGCCGCGCACTCGGTCGCCTGCTGGTGTCCGTACTCGTCGGGGTTGTTCTTGTCGCGCTCTTCGGGGCGCTGTTGAGCAGCGCCGACGCCGCTTTTGCCCGGATCGTCGGCGGGGTGTTGCCCTCGCTTGAGGCTGACTCTGTCGTGCGATTCGGGGCCTTGCTCGTGGTGGGCACCCTGGGGACGGTAGGCGCCTGCTACCTGAGGATGCGCCCGCTGGCGGTGGGCGAGGGGGCTACCGCCAGCGGGCGCCGCACGGTGCGGCTCATGGAGTGGGCGGTGCCGGTCGCGCTGCTTGACCTGCTCTTCGCCTCGTTCGTGGCGGTGCAGTTCGCGGTGCTCTTCGGCGGCAACGAGCACGTGTTGCGCACCGAGGGCCTCACCTACGCGCGGTACGCCCGGGGCGGGTTCTGGCAGCTGCTCGCGGTGACCGCGCTGAGCCTCGGGGTGGTCGCGGTCGCGGCCCGACTCGCGCCGCGCGACACGGCCCCGCAGCGGCGCTGGCTGCGCCTGCTGCTCGGCACCCTGGCCGCGCTGATGCTGGTCGTCGTGGCGTCGGCGCTGACCCGGATGGCGGTCTACGAGCAGGCGTACGGCTTCACCCGGCAGCGCCTGGTCGTCAGCGCCGTGGAACTGCTGCTCGGCGTGGTGTTCCTGCTGGTCCTGGCCGCCGGGGTGCGGTTGCGGGCGGCGTGGATGCCCCGCGCGGTCGCACTCGCGGCCGCGTTGACCCTGCTCGGGCTGGCCGCGCTGAATCCGGACGGGTTCATCGCCGAGCGCAACATCGCCCGCTGGCACGCCGGCCACGAGGTCGACTGGGATTACCTGGGCCAGCTTTCCGACGACGCGGTACCCGCAGTGGTCACATTGCCTGAGCCGCGACGCACGTGCGTCCTGCGCAGCATGCGGCTACAGCGGCTGGACCGCGATCCGGACCCGTGGGCCGGCTGGAACTATGGCCGCTCCCGTGCCGCCGGGCCACTGTGGCAACAGCAGGCCGCGTCGCCACCGTTCAGCTGCGGGTCCTGAGGTGAGCCGAGTGCGGCGGAACCGCTACATTCTGTGCCGTGAGCGCGGATACGACAGGGGTCCCGGGCCAGCGGGTGAACGACGCCGTGCCGGCCCTGGCGCTGCGTGGGCTGGCCAAGCGGTTCGGCGACAAGGTCGCTGTCGCCGGTATTGATCTTGATGTGGCGGCCGGGTCGTTCTTCGGCCTGCTGGGCCCGAACGGGGCGGGTAAGACCACCACGTTGTCGATGGCGGTGGGTCTGCTGCGCCCCGACGCGGGCGCCGCGTACGTGCAGGGCCACGACGTGTGGGCCGACCCGCTGGAGGCCAAGCGCCTGCTCGGCGTGCTGCCCGACGGGGTGCGCATGTTCGACCGGCTCACCGGCCGCGAGTTGCTCGCGTACACGGGACTGCTGCGCGGCATGCCGGCCGACGAGGTCGACGCCCGCGCCCGCGACCTGCTCGACGTGCTCGGCCTGGTCGACGCGGGGCGGACGCTCGTCGTGGACTACTCGGCCGGCATGCGCAAGAAGATCGGGCTGGCCTGCGCGCTGCTGCACGCGCCGCGCGTCCTCGTGCTCGACGAGCCGTTCGAGGCGGTCGACCCGGTATCGGCGGCCCTCATCCGCGACATCCTGCAGCGCTACGTCCACGGCGGCGGCACGGTCATCTTCTCCAGCCACGTGATGCAGGTCGTCGAGCGGCTGTGCAGCCACGTCGCGATCCTCGCGGACGGGCACATCAAGACGGTCGGCACGCTCGACGAGGTGCGCGGCGGCCGCGATCTGGAGGACGTGTTCGTCGAGGTGGTGGGCGGACGCACGGCGACCGGCCAGGAGCTGTCGTGGCTGTGAGGCCGGCCCGGTCCCGCGACATCGTACGGCTGAAGCTGCGGCTGCTGCGCAACTCGCTGCGCGGCCAGTCGTGGCGGATCGCGATGTTTGTCGGCGGCCTGATCGCGGGCGTCATCGTGGGGCTCGTCGTCGGGCTGCTCACGAGCCTGACCGGCCTGGACGGGTCGGACGCGGCGCGCAGCCGCGACATCGCCTACCTGGTGGCGGTCTTCCTCGGTACGGGCACGGTGGTGGCCTGGTCGGTGTTCCCCCTGCTGTTCTTCGGCGTCGACGAGACGATCGACCCGGCCCGCTTCGCGCTGCTGCCCGTACCGCGCCGGGTGCTCCTCGGGGGCATGCTGGGCGCCGCCTTCGTGGGCGTACCGGCGTTGACGACGTTCCTCGCCACCGGCGGCCTCGCGGTCGCGGCCACCGTCCGGTACGGCGTACTCGTCGGGCTGGTCTCGCTGGCCTGCGTGGTCGGCGGCCTGCTCCTCGGGGTGCTCGCCAGCCGCGCGTTGACCAGCGCGTTCGCCGCCATGCTGCGGTCGCGCCGGATGCGCGACCTGGCCGCCATCTTCATCGCGGTGGGCGCCTCGATGGGCGCCCCGCTCCAGTGGTTCATCACGGCGATGATCGCCAACGGCTCGATGAGCCAGGCGCTGGACATCGCCCGGGTGTTGGCGTGGACCCCGCCCGGCGCGGCGTACGCCATCCCGTTCGACGTGGCCGACGGCCGGTACGGGCTGGCAGCCGCCCGGTTCGCGGTCGTCGCCCTCACCGCGGCCGGGCTGCTCTGGTGGTGGTCGTCGACCCTGGAGTCCGCGATGATCGGCACCACCGCCCAGGGCGGCGGCAGGACGCGGGCCGCCGACGCGGGCGGGGCGGTCGCCGCGCTGCTGCCCCGGGTGCTGCGGCGGGCCACGCCGTTCGGCGCCATCTTCGCCCGCGAGTGGCGGTCATGGTGGCGCGACGGCCGGCGCCGGGCCAGCCTCCTGTCGGTGCTCATCGCCTCGGCGGTCGTACCGGTCGCCATCCTGTTCGGCGCGAGCGGCCGGATGGAGGTCGGCGGCGCGGCGGTGGCAACGCCCCCGCACGCGCTGCTGACCGGGTTCAGCGTGACGTTCGCGGGGACGATCGGCGGCATGCTGCTGGCCAACCAGTTCGCCTTCGACGGATCGGCACACGCCGCGCACCTGCTGGTCGGGGTGCCCGGCCGGGTCGAGCTGCGGGCCCGGGCCGCCGCGCTGGCCGCCCTGACCGTGCCCCTGATCAGCGTCGTGACCATCGCGGTGCTGACCGCCAGCGGCGCGCAGGACCGGATCCTGGCGGGGCTGGGCCTGCTCGCCACCGGGTTCGGCGCCGCCATCGCGGCCGCGTCCCTGCTGTCCGTGCTCGCCGCGTACCCGATTCCGGACTCGAACAACCCGTTCGCCCTCAACAGCGGGTCGGGCGGCACGAAGGGCCTGCTCGCGCTTGTGGCGATCCTGGCCACCATCACGATCTCCTCCCCGGTCACCCTGACCAGCATGTACCTGCAGGGGCCGCTCGGCGGCGCGGTCGTGCTGGTGGTCGGTGTGGCGTACGGCCTGGCGGCGGCGTGGCTGGGCACCTACATCGCGGGCGACACGCTGGACCGGCGCGGGCCGGAGCTGCTGGCGGCGGTGACCCCCCGCCGATGACGATCCACTACACGGACCCGTTCGCGACGCCCGAGCCGGAGCGCTCGCCGGTGCGCCGGCTGCGGGGCCGCCTGCCGGCGGCCGTGACGGTGTGGACGGCCGACGGCCGGTTCGGGCCCGTGGGGCTGACCGTGTCGTCGACCATGGTCGTCGAGGGTCAGCCGGGCCGCCTGCTGGGCGTCCTCGACCCCGAGTCCGACCTGGCGGAGGCGCTGGCCGCGGCGGGTCCGGGTGCCCGGTTCGCGGTCGTGCCGCTCGCCGAGGACGAGCGGCAGCTCGCCGACCGGTTCGCGGGACTCATGCCCGCGCCGGGCGGCGTTTTCGCCGGCCAGGATTGGCGCGATTCGGGGTACGGTCCGCTGCTGGCCGGTCCGCGCACCTGGGCGGGGGCGGAGGTGGCGGAGATCCGGCCGCTCGGCTGGGGGGTCCTCGTCGAGGCCACCATCGCTGAGGTCCTGGTGGTGGACGAGCCGACCCGGCCGCTGGTGCACTTCCGGGGGCGCTACCGCGGCATTGTCTGATGTTTACTGACCGCCGAGGGCGGCAAACTGGCCCAAAAGCTGGGGACATCGTTGTGGATTAAGGTGTGGACATGGGTGTCGCACGACGTTTTGGGGCCGGAGATCGCGTCCTGGTCACGGGTGGTGCCGGGTTTGTCCCATCACATATCGTCGATGAGCTGCTGGCGCGGGGCGCCACCGTGGTGGCCGTCGACAATTTTGTGACGGGCTCCAAAGACAACATCTCGCACCTGGCCGATCACCCGGAGTTCACCCTGGTCGAGGCGGATCTCGCGGACGGGCTGCCCGCCGACCCGGCCCTTGAGGCGCCGTTCGACGCGATCCTGCACTGCGCCTCGCCGGCCAGCCCGACCGACTTCGGTCTGCTGCCCATCGAGATCATGAAGGTGAACGGCCCGGCCACGCTGCACCTGCTCGAGCGGGCCACGGGCGACGGCGCGCGTTTCCTGCTGACCTCGACCTCCGAGGCGTACGGGGATCCCGAGGTGCACCCGCAGCCCGAGACGTACTGGGGCAACGTCAACCCGATCGGCATCCGCAGCGTCTACGACGAGTCCAAGCGCTTCGCCGAGGCCGCGACGATGGCCTACCACCGTTCGCGCGGCACCAACGTGGCGATCGTCCGGATCTTCAACACGTACGGCCCGCGGATGCGCTCCGACGACGGCCGCGCCATCCCGACCTTCATCCGGCAGGCCCTGCGTGGCGAGCCGATCACCGTGCACGGCACGGGCGGGCAGACCCGCTCGATCTGCTACGTCGACGACCTGGTCCGCGGCATCCTGGCGTTGCTCGACTCCGGCGAGACCGGCCCGATCAACTGTGGGACAGAGTACGAGATGACTATGCGACAGTTGGCCGAGACGATCGTGCGCCTGTCGGGCAGTTCATCGGAGATCACCTACCTGCCGCGGACCTCCGACGACCCCGAGCGCCGCCGGCCGGACCTGACCCGCGCGCGCACCCTTCTCGGGTTCGAACCGCAGGTCGGGCCCGAGGAGGGCCTCCGCACCACGATCGAGTACTTCGCCCGGCGCCTCGCCAGCTAATCGGTTCACCACGCCGGGCGAGGTTCGTGTCACTCGCCGTCAGGATCAACGGGTGACGTGACCCGGATAAGTACCCTTGGCGCATGGCGATTCCCCCGGAAGAGGACAACCCCGTGGACCCCGCGCCGCGGGTGACTGGCCGCGCGTCCGCGCCCTACCAGTCGGGTCGTGCCTCGGTGGGGCGCGCCTCGGTCGGGTCGGCAAGCCCTTCGGGTCCGGCGGAGCGCGCGTCCGTGCCGCGCCGGTCGGCGGGCCCCGCCCCGGCGCAGGTTGCCGGCGCACCGGTGGCCAAGAAGAAGCTCACGCCCCGCTGGGGCCGCATCGCCCTGGTCGGCGCGCTGGCGCTGGCCCTGCTGGTCGGTCTGGGTGGGCTCGGCATCTACCTGTACGCGAACAGCTTCAACAACAAGATCGGGCGTACCGACCCGTTCTCGGCGATCACCGGCGACCGGCCGCCCAAGATCGTGGATGGCGCGTTCAACATCCTGCTGCTCGGCAGTGACTCGCGGGACCCGGACGCCCCCGTTGACCAGGCCGGCAAGTGGCGTACGGACACGATCGTCTTCATGCACGTCACCGCCGACCACCAGAAGGCCTACCTGATCTCGCTGCCGCGCGACCTCTACGTGCACGTGCCGGCCAGCGCCGACGGGCAGTACGGCAACACCATGGCCAAGCTCAACGCGGCCTACGCGTGGGGCGGCCTGCCGCTGATGGTGCAGACCGTGGAGGGCTACACCGGCGTACGCGTCGACCATGTGGCGGTCATCGACTTCGCCGGCTTCAAGGCGGTCGTGGACGCGCTGGGCGGGGTGGACCTGAAGGTTGAGAAGACAATCAAGTCAGTGCATAAGCCGTACCGGACGTTCAAAAAGGGCACTAATCACATGAATGGTGCCGAGGCCCTGGACTGGATCCGCCAGCGTTATCAGTTCCCCGATGGCGATTTCGCCCGAATTCGGCACCAGCAGGAATTCCTTAAGGCCGTCATGGACAAGGCCGTGAGTACGAAGACACTCACCAATCCCGTGAAGCTCAATAATTTCCTCAACGCGGTCGTCAAGGCGGTCAAGGTGGACAAGGAATTCGACCTTGTCTCGATGGCCATCCAGTTCCGGAACATGAACAGCGACAACCTGGTGTTCCTGACCACGCCGCACCTCGGAGCGCAGAACGTCAATGGCGAAAGCGTAGTGGCTGGCGACAAGCCGAAGGCGCTCGCGCTCTATGACGCCGTGGCCAAGGACAAGGTGGCCGACTGGGTCGCGGCCAACCCTGAGTCGCCGCCGCCTAACTGAACGCAGGCGCGATCTGGGAGTTTAATCAGAGTCGTCGACGCGACGGTCCGAAAGATCCTGGTTACGGCCTTGTAACGAGTATCGGGGTTCTCGGGGTAGGTTGCTCTCGGGTAAAGTCACGGGAAACTTGACGTCCGACGGGGTGGAGGGAATGGGGTTGATAGGGGGACGGCGCTGCGCGCGTCACCTCGTCAGCCACATCGTCGTGGCGTCTTCTCGGCCTACGTACGCTGGCGGACCGACCGACCGGAGGGCATGCCCTCCTGCCCTGGAGATGTGATGCAGTCGTACGCGCCTTCGCGGCCCTCGTCGACGGTGTACGGGTCGCCCCGGTTGACGGTGGACGAGGACGATCTGCCACCGGCTTCCGGCGACGAGCCCGGCAAGGGCAAGAAGAAGCGCCGCAGGTTCCTGCCCACCGACCCGGGTTGGGCCAAGACCCTGTTCATCGTCGGCGCGGTGCTGATGCTCATCAGCGGCATCAGCGGCGGCATCGTGGTGACCGGCCGCATCATGATCGCGTACGCCACCAAGGACATCAAGCAGGAAGACCTCATCCCGGACGAGATCCGGGCGGCCGGCAAGAACATCGACGGCGAGCTGAACATCCTGCTGCTGGGCCTGGACGAGCGTAAGAACAGCGACGCGGCGATCCGGACCGACTCGATCATCATCGTGCACGTGCCCAAGACGCACGACAACGTCTATTTGATCTCGCTGCCGCGCGACACGAAGGTCGACATCCCGGCGATGCCGGACTTCGACTTTCCCGGCCGGGCCAACGCGAAGCTCACCGAGGTCTACCAGGTTGGCAACCAGAAGAACGGCAGGCCGGACGACTCGGCGGCCGGTCGCAAGCGCGGCGTCACCGCCACCGCCCGCGTGATCAACCAACTGGTGCCCGGCGGCATCAAGTTCAACGCGATCTCGATCATCAACTACGAGGGCTTCAAGAAGCTGGTGCAGGCGCTGGGTGGCGTGCACATGTGCATCGACCAGGTCGTGCAGTCCGAGCACTACGACATCAACGGCAAATACCACACCAGCACGAGCCTGGAGGGCGTGGCGCCGTACACGTACAAGAAGGGGTGTCGCAACCTCAAGGCGTGGGAGGCGCTCGATTACGCGCGCCAGCGGCATCTGCCGAAGGGCGACTACGACCGCCAGCGTCACCAGCAGCAACTGCTCCGGGCGATCTTTTCGAAGTTGCTGAGCAAGGGTACCCTCACCGACATGGGCAAGGTCAACGAGCTGCGCAAAGCCGCCGGTGACCTGCTGACCCTGGACCTGGGCAAGGTGCCGATCGAGGACTGGCTGTTCTCCTTCAAGCATCTCAAGGAGTCGAACGTCGTGATGGTGAAGACCAACGGCGGCGACTGGGCCAGCGAAACGATCAACGGCCTGTCCTACCAGGTGCTCAACGAGGACAGCATGGAGTTGCTCAAGGCCGTGAACGAGGACAAGGTGTACGAGTTCCTGACCCAGCATCCGAGCTGGATCGCCAAGGCCAAGTAGCCCGTAATGTCCTCGCCTGCGTCGTCGCCGCGATCGAGCTCCACCGTGTACGGTTCGCCCGTCGCGGCCGACGACCAGGACGACCCGCCGGCCCCCGACGACGAGCCGGACAAGGGCAAGAAGAAAAAGCGCCAGCGCTTCCTGCCCACCGATCCCGGCTGGGCGAAGGTGCTGTTCATCATCGGTGTCGTGCTGGTCGTGGTCAGCGGGATCAGCGGCGCGGTCGTCGTGACGGGCCGCATCCTGGTCGCCTACGCCACGAGTGACATCAAGCAGGAAGACCTCATTCCGGACGAGATCCGGGCGGCCGGCAAGAACATCGACGGCGAGCTGAACATCCTGCTGCTCGGCCTGGACGAGCGCAAGAACAGTGACGCGCCGATCCGGACCGACTCCATCATCATCATCAACATTCCGAAGTCGCACGACGCCGTTTACCTGATCTCGCTTCCGCGGGACACGAAAGTCACCGTGCCGGCCATGCCCGACTTCAACCACCCCGGCGGCGAGACCCGCAAGCTCACCGAGGTTTACCAGATCGGCAACCAGAAGGACGGCCGGCCGGATGATTCGGCGGCCGGCCGCAAGCGCGGCGTCACGGCGACCGCCCGGGCCATCAACGAGCTGGTGCCCGGGGGCATCAAGTTCAACGCGATCTCGATCATCAACTACGAGGGCTTCAAGAAGCTGGTCGAGGCGCTGGGTGGCGTGCACATGTGCATCGACCAGGTCGTGCAGTCCGAGCACTACGACGTCAACGGCAAGTACCACACCAGTACCAGCCGCGAGGGCGTACAGCCGTACACGTACAAGAAGGGCTGCCGCGACCTCAAGGCGTGGGAGGCGCTCGACTACGCGCGCCAGCGGCATCTGCCGAAGGGTGACTACGACCGCCAGCGTCACCAGCAGCAACTGCTCCGGGCGATCTTCTCGAAGCTGCTGAGCAAAGGCACGCTCACCGACATCAGCAAGTTCACGGCGTTGAAGTCGGCGGCCGGTGACCTGCTCACCCTCGACCTGGGCAAGGTGCCGATCGAGGACTGGCTGTTCTCCTTCAAGCATCTCAGCGAAGACGACGTCGTCATGATCAAAACTAACGGCGGCGACCTGTCCAGCGAGATCATCAACGGCACGTGGTACGAGGTGCTCAACGAGGACAGCATGGAGCTGCTCAAGGCCGTCAAGGAAGACAAGGTCTACGACTTCCTGACCCAGCATCCGAGCTGGATCGCCAAGAGCAAGTGACGCCGCCGCCCGCGCGAGCGCGAGCAATCTTCGCCAGTTCGTACCTCTGGGCAGCGATCTTCCACGTAGGGTGACCAGCGTAGGCAGCTACCACCCGTAGGGGAGCGCCATGTCCGTCCCATCGGCGGGTTCGGACGAGTCGCCGGGTTCGGACGAGCCCGCCGACGCGGGCCATAGCCACCGCGCCACCCGCCAGGCCACCAACACCACGCGACGCGGCCGCAGGGCCGTGCTGGTCGGCCTGCTCGTCCTCGTTCTCGTCGGCGCCGCCGGACTGGTGGCGACGCGGGCCGCGGTCTGGATATACGACCGGGCCGTGCGGCGCGACGTGCTGCTCGACCCGGACGCGCGGGCTGCGGGCTCCGGCGTCGCCGGCCCGCTGAACCTGCTGCTCCTCGGCTCGGACAAGCGTCGCTCGAACCCGGCGATGGGCGAGCGCGCCGACACGATCATCATCGTCCACCTCACCCGCGACCTGGACCACGCGTTCCTGATCTCCATCCCGAGGGACCTGCTGGTCGATATCCCGGCCCAGCCGGGCACGAGTTTCCCCGGCGCGCGTACGAAGATCAACGCGGCGTTCGAGTACGGCGGCGCGCCACTCGTCGCGAGCACCCTGAGCAACCTCACCGGGATCCGGTTCGACGGCGCCGCGGTGATCGACTTTGCCGGGCTGCGGGCGGCCGTCACGGTGCTCGGCGGCGTGCGGATGTGCGTGGACACCCGCACGGTGTCGATCCATACCGGCGCCGTGTTCGAGAAGGGCTGCCGGCGGATGGACGCCAAGCAGGCGCTGGACTACCTGCGCCAGCGCGACTCGCTGCCCGATGGCGACTTCGGCCGCCAGCGCCATCAGCAGCAGTTCATCAAGGCGCTCGCGGCGGAGGCCCGCCGGCAGAACCTGCTGTTGCACCCCCTCAAGCTCGACAGGCTGCTGCGCAGCGTCGCGTCGTCGCTGGTCGTGGACCTCGGTGACGTGTCCGTGACCGACCTGCTGTGGTCGGTGCGGGGCATCAGCGAGCAGAACCTGACGGGTATCCGCCTGCCGGCCTACTCCGACATGATCGACAACATCTCGTACGTGCTGGCCGAACAGCCACGCGCCCCCGACCTGTTCGCGGCCGTACGCACGGACACCCTCGCGGCCTGGGCCAGTGCCAACCCGAAGTGGGTCAACCGGATCTGAGCGTGGCTGGGGTATACAGAGTGGGTGTTCGGACCTCCTCCCGTGCCCTCCGTGGCCGCCACCGATGTCACCGATGACGACTTCCTGCTCGACGTCCGCGACGACGACGAGTGGCTGGCCGGCCACGCCGAGGGCGCCCACCACGTGCCCATGATGGAACTGCTGGCCCGGCTCGACGAGGTGCCGCAGGACCGCGACGTCGTGGTCGTGTGCAAGGTCGGCGGCCGGTCGGCACAGGTCACGGCCTATCTCGCGGCGAACGGTTGGGACCGGGTGCGCAACCTCGACGGCGGCATGCTCGCCTGGGTCGGCGTCGGCCGGCCGATGGTGAGCGAGGACGGACATGCTGCCCGCGTCATCTAGCGAAGCCGGGTCATCGAGCGAGGGGCCGCTGGTCTTCGCCCACCGGGGCAGCATGCCCGAGCACACGCTCGACGCGTACCGCGACGCGATCGACGTCGGCGCCGACGGGCTGGAGTGCGACGTCCGGCTGACCCGCGACGGGCACCTGATCTGCATCCACGACCGGCGGCTGGACCGTACGAGCAACGGCCGCGGCCCGGTGAGCACCACGCGGCTGGCGGACCTGCACGGGCTGGAGTTCGGCGGGTCGCTCGGCATCCTGACGCTGGAGACGCTGCTGCGCACGGTGCTCGACGCGGGCCGGCCGCTGCGCCTGCTCATCGAGACCAAGCATCCGACCCGGCACGGCGCCAGGGTGGAGCGGGCCCTGGTGGCGATGCTCGACAAGTACGGCCTGGCGACGGCCGATCCGGCCGCACCCGTGCAGGTGACGGTGATGAGCTTCGCGGCCCTGGCGCTGCGCCGCATCCGGGCCCTGGCGCCGACGCTGCCCACGGTCTACCTCGTCGAGTACGTGCCGCCGGGTGTACGTACGGCCCGCCTGCCGTTCGGGGCGGAGATCCTGGGCCCGGGCGTCAGCGCGCTGCGTGCCCACCCCGACCTGATCCGGTACGCGCACGCCCGGGGACGCCGCGCGTACGTGTGGACCGTCAACACCGACGCCGATCTTGATCTTGCACTGCGTCTCGGGGCGGATGGGATCATTACGGACCGGCCGAAATTTGTTTTGGGGGCGCTAGGCCGCTGACCTGGCGTTTGCACGTGCACCGACCCGTGCATTCGCCTCCGTAATATGAAAGTGACGCCTAGGGGGCTGCCATGCGCCCACAAAGCGGGCAGACTCTACACATGCACGTCGATTATCGGCGCCTCGTCGACGGCCTTAATATCACCGCGGACATGGCCACCGACCCGGAACAGGACCTGCCGGCGGTGAGCCAACTCGTGGACACCCTCGCCGTGGCCACGCAGGCGGCCGGCGCCACCTTCACGGCATACGACGCGAACGGCGGCCGGGTCGTCGCCGCCACCGGTGCGATGGAGTGGGCGCTCGGCCAGCCCATCGCCCCCGAGCACGTCGTCCCCGAGATTCCCCGGGTCTGGTCCGGCCGCGTCGAGGTGTTGCCGCCGAGCCTGGCTGAGCCGCTGCTCAGCCGGGGCCTGCTGCGGATGGTGGGTGCCCGCGTCGGCCCCGCCGACGAGCCGATCGGCGCCATGCACGTCTACTACGCCCAGCGCTGGGGCGAGATCAACCAGGACCTCGTCGGCGCCGTGATCCTTGTCGCGAACTGCATGCACCGGCTCTACCGGGACCGCAAGGACCTCACCCTCGACCGGTCACCCGCCGAGGACGACCGCGACCTCTTCCTCGCCGCCGCGGGCCACGAACTGCGCACGCCGGTCACCGTCATCAAGGGGTACGCCGGAACGCTCGCCGACCGGTGGGAGGCCCTCGACGACCACGAGCGCCGGGGTGCCGCCCAGGTGTTGACCCAGCGCGCCGACGAACTCGCCCGGCTGGTCGATCGCCTGCTCGCCGCCGCCGGCGGCCGGTCGGCCCAGTACTGGCTCACTCGGTCCGTACCGTTTGATCTTCTTGAGGCCCTGCACCGCGCGGTGGCCGACCTGCCCGTGCCGCCGCGTGAGTCGGTGAAGCTGGAGCTGCCCCCCGCGCTGCCGGCGGCGTACGGCGACCCCGCGGCCCTCTCGATGATCGTCGCGGAGCTGGTCGGCAACGCCCTGCGCCATGCCGAGCCGCCGGTTGACGTCGAGGCGGGCAGCGACGAACGCAGCGTCTATTTCCGGATCGGCGACCGGGGTCCGGGCATCGACCCCCGGCACGCCGAGCGCGCTTTCGAGCGATTCTGGCAGGGCAAGCGGCCCGTCGAGAATGGAGGCGTAGGCTTGGGTCTCTATCTGGTCAGACGCATCATCGAGCGACAAAACGGGTGGGTATCGCTGCGCCCCCGCGACGGCGGCGGTACGGTCGCCGAGGTACGCCTGCCGCGCGCCGACGTTGCGCACCGATCGCGGGTGGTAGGGGAGGCATGAGCGTGTCGACCGCGGTCCGCGAGCAGGCGTGGTGCCTGGTCGTGCCGCATCACGCCCGCGGCGCAGGCCTGGCCAGGCGCCGCCTCGCCCACGACCTCGGCGACCTGGTCTCCGCGGAACTGCTCTCCGACACCGTGACCGTGGTCGCCGAGCTGGTCGGCAACGCGGTGCGGCACGCCGCGCCGCTGCCCGGCGACGTCGTGCGCGTCGCCTGGTGCCTGCGTACGGGCGGCACCGACGTGGCCGTGGAGGTCCGCGTCACCGACGGTGGTTCCGATCACGGGCCCACCCCACGGCAGGCGACCCCCGAGTCGGTCGACGGTCGGGGCCTGGCGATCATCGACGCGCTCGCCCAACGGTGGGGCGTCATCCGCGACGGCCTGGGTCAATGCGTCTGGGCCGAGCTTTATCGACCGGTCCTCGGCCCTGCGCTGCCGGTGCCGGGCGAGTAGGACCTAAGCTTTCCTCCCGTGAGCAAGCGTCGAAAGCACGCCGGTGAGGCTGGCGCCAAACGGCCCAAGGTCCGCGATGTCTTCGTGCCACGGCCGTTCGAAGGGCTGGCCGGCGAGGCCGACTGGATCGCCCTGCGCGAACTGGTGCCCGCGGCGAGCGCGCCGGTGCGGCTGCGTCCGGAGTACGGCGACCGCGACGTGACCGTCGCGACGGTCCTGCCGATGGCGTGGCCGGCCCTGACCAAGCCCGACGGGCGGATCTTCCTGGGGCTGCAACGCCACCAGCAGTCCGGCGACGTGAGCCGCGACATCGCGGTCGCGCTGCTCAACGCGCTCGACGTGACCGACCCGGGTGGCCCGGTCAGCGTGCCGCCGCTGCCGGGCGAGGGCCCGCGGCTGCAGGACATCCTGGTCGACGGCGCGCTCGACGTGACCGTCCACACCGGCTTCGACTTCTGGCTCGACAACGACCCGGGCGACGACCCCACGGTGGCCGCCTCGCTGGAGCGGGCCAACGCCTCCGTGCAGCCGACGGTGAAGCTCGCCGCCGTGCCGGCCGCGTACTGGTGCCGGGTGCCGGAGAAGGCGCACGTGCGCTGGGTGCTCGCCGACGACGAGGAGCCCGCGCTGGCCGCGCTGGCCCGGCTCGGGGCCGCCAGCGCGCTGTCGCTGGGGGACAACACCAGGTTCGCGGGCATGTTCCGGGCCCATGGCCGCCTGGTGCCGGTCTGGGACCTGCCGCCGGACGCCGAGCCGGGTGAGTGGGAGACCCCGCTGGCGGAGTTCGCCAAGCGGTACGCCGAGGCGATGGCGACCGACGCGGAACTGACCGCGGCGCAGCGGCGTACCCGCCAGGGCCTGCTGGGTCGTCAGCTGACCCTCCGCTGACCGGAAATGTGATATTCGCCACTATCTATCAACGGCGATAAGTGCCCAGGTCGGTCCGGGGACGCGCGCGACCGGCGTCATGAATACCACATTCATCCGGGATTCATTCAGGCCGATTCCGGTCTCAACATCTTCTGTCATGTCGCCGCGACAACTTAACGTAGTGCAACGACGACTTACAGGTGAACACCGAAGGGTGCGTCATGGCTGGTCTGCCTAGCAACGATCAAGTCAGTCCGCTGAGCTGGATGCGTGGCAAGCGCGAGGAGCGGGCCACCCGCAAGCTCATGACGCAGCGGGCCCGCGTGGTCGCGCAGGTCGAGCTTCTCGGTCCGCAGTGGCGGGTGCTCGACCTCAACCCCGCCGACCCCGACTTCATCGCCATCGGGCCCGGCGGCATTTTCTCCGTCACCGTGTGCGACCACGGCCGCGCCAAGGTCGAGGTCGCCGGCGACGTCGTGCAGATCGAGGGCCGCCGCCCGCCGTACGTGCAGATGGCCCGCAAGGAGGCGCAGCGCATCAGCGACACGCTCACCAAAGCGGCCGGACGGCGCATCCCGGTCATCCCCATGCTCGCGTTCATGGGCAGCGGTCAGCTCGTCTACTGGGGAAAGCAGCCTGAGGGATGCGTAGTGGCCTCCTACCGGGACCTGCGCCGCGCGCTGGACGCGCATGGCAACCGACTCGGCCAGACTACGATCGACAAGCTCTGCGCGCTGGCAGACCACCCCGAGACGTGGATTAATCACTCGAACGAGGACGCACCGAACTACCGGTGGTACGCCGAGGGGGCCGGGCCCGCTGACAAGAGGCCCGACCGGCGCTAGCGTCGACACCAAGCCAGTGCCGCCCGCGCCGTCCCGCGCGTGCGGAGGGGAGGGTGTCGTGGCGCACGTCGAACTGTCGCTCATCGAAGCGTCCGAAGCCGTCGGAGCGGCCGAGCGCACTCTCGATCGCTGGCTGCGTCCGGTGATCACGGCAGAGGAGCCGTGCGTCCTTCTCGACGCCGACGGCGTCGTCGTCGCCGCGTCCCCGGCGTGCGCGCCGTTCTTCTCCGTACCGCCGGCTGAGGCCGTCGGACGGCGGCTCGTCGGCGAGGTGCTGCGCCTGGTCGACTTCAGCGGCGCCAACGCCGAACTGCCCGAGTGGGAGGCCGAGAAGGTCCCGCCGATGCTCGCGCTCACCTCCGGCGCGCTCGCCCGCGGCCTGCTGCGGGCCGTCGGCCCGGCCGCCACGTTGACCCTCGATTCCGTGACAACCCCGCTGCGCGAGGGCGGCGCCGTCGTCGGCTCGCTCACCTTTTTCGCCACCGTATGCGGCACATAGAGGTTCGCCGCGTCACGGCCGCTCGGCATCGATGATGTCTCAATCGGCGGCCCGCCCGTACGGAGCCGGCGAGCAGTGCCCTAGCCTTTGTGCGTGCTTGATCTCGTCCTGCTGCCGGACGACTACGCGGTGTGCCGGCTCGAACGGGGCGTCGCGCTGCCCCCGATCGAGCCCGGCCGAGACGCCGTCGTCTCGGTGACCCACTCCCCGGACGAGACCTCCGTGATCTGCCCCGCGAGCCTGGCCCCGGAGGGCGCCACCACGAACACGCCGTGGCGCTGCCTGCAGGTCTCCGGCCCCGTCGACTTTGCCCTCACCGGCATCCTCGCCTCACTGGTCAACCCGCTCGCCGAGGCCCGGGTCAACGTCTTCGCGTTCTCCACCTACGACACCGACTACATCCTCGTGCCGACCGTACGGCTGACGGAGGCCCTCACCGCGCTGTCCGGCGCGGGCCACCGCATCGCGACATGATGCGGCACTAGGCTGGCCTGATGCCGTTGCGCTACACGTACCTCGGGCCCGAGGGCACCTTCTCCGAGCAGGCCCTGCGCACCCTGCCGGAGGTCGCGGACGCCGCCGTCACCGCCGCCCGCAGCGTCCCCGAGGCCCTCGACGCCGTCCGGGCCGGCGAGGCCGACGCCGCGCTCGTGCCGCTGGAGAACTCGATCGGCGGCGCCGTCGCCGTCACCCTCGACGAACTGGCCTCCGGCGCGCCGCTCATGATCACGCGCGAGGTGCTGCTGCCGGTGCAGTTCGTGCTCGGCGCGCGGCCCGGCGTCGACCTCGACGCCGTGACGACCATCGCCGCGCACCCCCAGGCCGCCACGCAGTGCCGCAACTGGCTGCGCAAGAACGCCCCGGCCGCGACCGTGGTCGAGGTGCTGTCCAACGCGGCGGCCGCGATCGGCGCGGCCAACGGGGAGTACGACGCGGGGATCTGCGCGCCGATCGGCGCCGCCCGGCACGGGCTGCGGCTGCTGGGCGAGAACATCGCCGACCACGCCGACGCGGTGACGCGGTTCGCGCTGGTCACCCGCCCGGCCGTACCCGGGCCGCCCACCGGCGACGACGCCACCTCGCTGGTCGTGTTCATCGCCCACGACCGGGTCGGCGCCCTGTTGCAGGTGCTCACGGAGTTCGCCCTGCGCGGGGTTAACCTCACCCGCATCGAGTCGCGGCCCACGGGCGAGCGACTCGGCCGGTACATGTTCTTCTTCGACTGCGAGGGGCACGTGGCCGAGGCCCGGCTCGGCGAGGCGCTGATGGGCCTGCACCGGGTCAGCGCCGACGTCCGCTTCCTCGGGTCGTACCCCCGCGCGCGGCTGGGCCAGAGCGCCGGCGGTGGCGAGTTCGCACCCGGCACGACCGACGCCGACTACGCCGAGGCCGCCGACTGGCTGGCCCGCCTGCGCGCCGGCGAAGCCTGACCCGCGGCGTCAGCTCAGCAGGCCGCCGAGCAGGCCGCCCTCGCCGGACTGCTGGCCGGAGCCATGCCCGGCCAGTCCACCGGGCGGCATCTCCGACGGCTGCACGACGACGCAGCCCTGGCCGGCGAAGCTCATCGTGAACGCCTCGCCGGTGGTGCGGCCGATCAGCGTGCCGAGGCCCAGCTGGTCGGCGCGGTGATAGCCGGTCTGCAGGTTCGCCGACCAGCAGATGGCGGCCTGCGGGTCCGCGTACGTGGGCTGGTCGACCTGCAACACGACGGGCGTGCCGTGGGTGGTGATCGCGATCCGGCCCTGGCCGCTGAAGACGCAGTTGAACAGGCCCGCCGAGGACAGCATGCCCATGCCCTGTACGAACTTGATGTCGTACTGCAGGGAGGACTCGAAGGCCAGCACATTCGCGCCATTGATCGAGATGGCGTCACCCGGGTCGAGGTCGATGAGATAGACATCCTGCGCCTCGTTGGCGAGGAACACGTCACCGCGGCCGACCATCTTCATCAGCGGCACGCCCTCGCCCGTGACCTTGCTCTTCAGCCACTTGCCGACGCCGCCCGCGCCGAGCGCCTGGAACTGCACCTGGCCCTGATACGCGACCATCGCACCCCGGCGACACATGATCTCGCCGTTGAGTTCGACCTTGAGCATCTTGGAGTTCTGCAGCCGAAGTCCCGGTGTGTCGGACTCTTTCTCCAGGTTGTCGGCTGCGAACAGGGCGCTACGCATGAGGGTTCCTTCCGCCCAGAGGGGTACCTCCGCGACGGTAGGAGGTGCCGTCAATCCCAGCCCAATTCGTGCAGCCGTGCGTCGTCGATACCGAAGTGATGGGCGATCTCGTGCACCACCGTGATCGCGACCTCGTCGATGACGTCTTCCTCGGTGTCGCAGATGCGCAGGGTGGGATTGCGGAAGATCAGGATGCGGTCGGGCAGCACGCCGGCGTAGTCCCAGCCCCGCTCCGTGAGCGCGTGCCCCTCATAGAGGCCCAGCAGCTCCGCCTCGCCCGGCGGCGGGTCGTCCTCGACCAGGATCACCACGTTGCTCATCAGCTTGAGCAACTGCGGCGGCACCTCGTCGAGCGCCTCGCCGACCAGCTCCTCGAAGCGCTCGCGACTCATCTGTACCGCCACGCCGTCCATTGTGCCGGCTGGGCGGTGGGGGGGGCGGGGGGGGCCGCCCCCCGCGCCACCCCGGCGGTCAGATGAGGTTGGCGGACAGGGTGATCTCGGTGCCCGGGGCCAGCAGGCGCGAGATCGGGCAGCCGGTCTTGGTGGCCTCAGCCAGCTTCTGGAACTCGGCCTCGTCGATGCCGGGCACCTCGCCGGTCGTCGTGAGGTCGATGCGGGTAACGGTCTGCGCGCCGTCGACCGGCTCCAGGTGGACGGCGGCCGCCGTCTCCACGGAGGTGGGCGGGAACCCGGCGTCGGTGAGCGCCTTGGCCAGCGCCATCGAGAAGCAACCGGCGTGCGCGGCGCCGATCAGCTCCTCGGGGTTGGTGCCCTCACCCTCCTGGAACCGGGAACGGAAGGAGTAATTGCCCTCGTACCCACCCTGACCGGTGCGGACGACGCCGGTACCTTCGAGCAGCGTGCCCTGCCACAGGGCGGAAGCGTTGCGAATAGCCATGGCTGCGACGTTAGCCCATGCGCGCGGGGCCTGGGCCATGTCGGCCACAGTGTTGCGCGCGAGCGCGGGGGCGGGTCAGCGGGCCCCGACGGTGGAGAAAACCGGCGCGGCCGACATCGCGGCGGGCGTCCACTCGTCGGCCAGCATGCCGAAGATGGCCTGGTCGCAGCGTCCCGTCGGGAACGAGATCGCCTGCCGGCGCACGCCCTCGTACGTGAAGCCCAGCCGCTGCGCGACCGCGCGGCTGCGTACGTTCTCCGCCACGGTGCTGATCTCGACCCGGTCCAGCCGGTACGGGCCGAACGCCTGGTGCAGCAGCGCCCGCGCGCTGCGCGTGACCAGCCCACGTCCCTCGTACCAGGCGTCGATCCAGTAGCCGATCGAGCCCGCCGTGCGGGTGTCGTCCAGCCACAGCCCGCACGAGCCCACCAGTTCCCAGCCGTTGGCCGACCGCACCACGATGGCCAGCGGCAGCTCCTGCCCCTCCGCCCAGCGGCGGGCCGACGCGGTGAGAAACGCCGTCGTGTCGGCCAGGTTCAGCGGCGCGCACGCCCACGGCTCCCAGCGCGACAGTCGCTGCTGGTTGGCCATGAGCAGGTTGTGGTAGGGGCCCGCGATCGCCGGTGTGCGCACCATCAGCGCCGCGTCCTCACCGAGGGGCAGCACGAACGGCGCTTCCACCACGTATGACACGGTTGCCTCCTGGGCCGGGGATATCGATGCTGGCAGCCCAGGACCCGGTTTGTCCACCCATCGTGATGCCGAGTACGCCGAGGTCGCGGCCGTCTTGGGATAGCTGTCGGGCCGGTGGTTTGGCACGATGAGGAGGTGGCTGGTGATATCGGCATCTGGCAGGACGAGCTGGGCCCGCCGGCAGGCGACCGGACGAAGGCCGCCCCGCGCCGACTGCGGCCGCGCGGTCAGTGGCCCCGCGGTCAGTGGCTGCGCCGGGCGATGCTGCCCACCGGCCACGACGGCGGGCGGCAGACGGCGATCGCGCTCACCGTCGTCGGCGCCGTCGCGTTCGCGGCCTCGCTGATCGCCGACTGGCAGCGGATCAGCCTCGCCACAACGAGCGACGACGATCCCGTGTTCCGGCGCAGCTCCGAGTTCACCGCCGAGGTGACCTCGCAGGTAGGCGACCTCAACCTATTCGGCACCGTGTACCTGCTCGGCGTGATCGGGCTGCTCGTCGCGGCCGCCGTGGCGATCGGCCGGGCCGACGACGCCGCGCGGCTGCGCTTTCCCATCCTCGGCGGCGGGCTCGGCCTGGTCGCCATGCTGGTCGCTGTCGCGGTGCGCGCGTCGAGCGAGCGCCTGGACTCGAAGTCGTCGATCATCGACCAGCTGTCCTTGATGGCCGGCTTCGACGGCGAGGGCAACGTGGCGGTGAGCAGCGCCGTCACCCTCACCATGTCGGTGGGGTTGGGGCTGCTGTTCGCGTTCGCCGCGGTGCTACTGCCGTCCGGCGCCGTCTGGCTCACGGCGCGCGCCGCCCCACCCCGGGAGTACGCCGCACCGGCGGCGTCCGCGGCGGCCGACCCCGAGGCGGTCGAGGACCCCGAGCCGGACGTTGTCGAGGCGACCGATCCGTCCCGGTGGCGGCCCCGCGACCCCTACGACCTCACGGTCACCCCGAGCTGAGCATATTGATGTGAGGACGCCCGGCCCCGCCCGGTAAGCTCACGCGTTGTGATTGACCTGCGCCTGCTCCGAGAAGACCCCGACGTGGTTCGTGCCAGCCAGCGGGCCCGCGGCGAGTCGCCGGACGCCGTCGACGCGCTGCTCGCCGCCGACGAGGCGCGCCGCGCCGCCGTGCAACGCTTCGAGACGCTGCGCGCCGAGCAGAAGTCCCTGGGCAAGCAGGTCGCCGCCGCCAAGGGCGAGGAGAAGGCCGCGCTGCTGGCCCGTACCAAGGAGCTTTCGGCCGAGGTCAAAGCGGCCGAGACGGCCGCCACGGAGGCCGAGCAGGTCCTGCGTCAGGCCAACCTGGCCGTGCCGAACGTCGTCGAGGACGGCGCGCCGGCCGGCGGCGAGGACGACTACGTCGTGCTGCGCGAGGTCGGCGAGCGGCCGAGCATCGACAACCCGCGTGACCACCTGGAGCTGGGCGAGGGCCTGCGCGCCATCGACGTGGAGCGCGGCGCGAAGGTGTCGGGCAGCCGGTTCTACTACCTGACCGGGGTCGGCGCGCTGCTGCAACTCGGGCTGCTGCAACTGGCCATCCAGCAGGCCGTCGAGGTCGGGTTCACGCCGAGCATCACGCCCGTGCTGGTCAAGCCGGAGTCGATGGAGGGCACCGGGTTCCTCGGCGCGCACGCCAGCGAGATCTACCGGCTGGAGGCCGACGACCTCTACCTCGTCGGCACGAGCGAGGTCGCCCTGGCCGCCTACCACAGCGGCGAGATCATCGACCTGAACGACGGTCCGCTGCGCTACGCCGGCTGGTCGTCGTGCTTCCGCCGCGAGGCTGGGTCGTACGGCAAGGACGTGCGCGGCATCCTGCGGGTGCACCAGTTCGACAAGGTCGAGATGTTCGTCTTCTGCAAGCCGGAGGACGCCCACGACGAGCACCTGCGCCTGCTCGCCTGGGAGGAGGAGATGCTGGCCAAGGTCGAGGTGCCCTACCGGGTGATCGACGTGGCGGCCGGCGACCTCGGCACGAGCGCGGCCCGCAAGTACGACTGCGAGGCGTGGCTGCCGTCGCAGCAGCGCTACCGCGAGCTGACCAGCACGTCGAACTGCACGACCTTCCAGGCGCGGCGACTCAACATCCGCTACCGCGACGCCGATGGCCGCACCCAGACGGCCGCCACGCTCAACGGCACCCTGGCCACCACCCGGTGGATCACCGCGATCCTGGAGAACCACCAGCTCCCCGACGGCTCGGTGCGCGTCCCCAAGGCGTTGCAGCAGTTCGTCGGCGGTCGGGACGTGCTCACTCCCAGTTAGGGCGACGGCCTCCTTGCGGACATGGCCGCGACACTCCCGTCAGGGGTAATGTTGTCGGCCCTTTCTTCAAGGAGTACGCATGACCAGCAGCGTTGTGGTCAACGCCGGTTCCACGTCGCGGACGTCGTCCCGGTTGCCCCGCATTATCGCCACCGACCTCGACGGCACCCTGGTGCGCGGCGACGAGACCGTGAGCGACTACACCAACGCGGTGCTGCGCCGGGCACGCGCCGCCGGAGTGACGATCGTCGGCGTCACCGGCCGCGGCCCGCGGCTGATCGAGCTGTGCCGCCGCGACCTGCCCGAGGCCGACTTCTTCGTGCTCGCCCAGGGCGCGTACGTCGTCGACCAGCGCGACCCGTCCCGGCCCGTCGTGCTGCGCCGCGACCGGATGCCCGGCGAGGACCTCGGCAACGCCCTGCGCCTGATGGAACTCGCCACGGGCGAGGCCCTGTCCGTCCTCGTCGAGGCCCTCGACGCGCCCCGCGCCCCGCTGTGGGGCGACCCGGGCGTCGTCTGGCCGTACCCCGAATGGCAGGTCTACGACCGGGCGTTGGCGCTTGCCGGGCCGGTCTACAAGGGCTTCGCGCGGGCGCCGGGCCTGACGGCCGACGAACTGCTCGCGGTCGCGCGCCGGGTGGTCCCCCTCGACCTGGCCGAGGTCACCCAGGCCGGGCTCGGCTACGTGGAGATCACCGCGCCGGGCGTGGACAAGGGCACCGGCCTGGCCATGGTGGCGCAGGCCATCAACGCCTCCCCGCTGGACGCGGTCGTCTTCGGCGACATGCCCAACGACGTACCCATGTTCCGCTGGGCCGGCCGGGGCATCGCGGTCGCCAACGCCCACCCGGAGGTCATGGCGCTGGCCGCGGAGGTCACGGCCAGCAACGACGCCGACGGCGTGGCGGCGTGGGTGGAGTCCCTCCTGGACCGGTGACCCGGTGCGGGACGGTCAGAGGTACTGGCCCGTGGGGCCCGTCTGGTCGCCTGGGCCGTGCTGGTCGGACGGGGTGGGCAGGCCGAAGCCGGGAATGCCGGCGCGGCCGGCCGGGAGGGCGGCGCGACCGCCGCCACCGCCGCGCATCTGCTCCAGCTGGAGCCGGGCGGCCATCTGCTGCGCGACGAGCGCGGCCTGAATGCCGTGGAACAGGCCCTCCAGCCAGCCGACCAGTTGGGCCTGCGCGATGCGCAGCTCGTCGACGCTCGGGGCGGTGTCCTGCGTGAACGGCAGGGACAGCCGCTCGAGTTCCTCCACCAGCTCCGGGGCCAGCCCGTCCTCGAGCTCCGTGATGGACCGCTTGTGGATTTCCGTGAGCCGCTGACGGGCCGCCTCGTCGAGAGGCGCGGAGCGCACCTCGTCCAGCAACTGCTTGATCATGCTGCCGATGCGCATGACCTTGGCGGGCTGCTCGATGAGGCTCGACGGGTCCTCCGCGGCCGCCTGCTTGCGGCTGGTCTCGTCAACCTCGACCGTGCCCAGGGGGCGCCCGTCCGGTCCGACCACGACCACTGTGCTGGTGGCCGGGGTCTCGCTGTCCGACTGGGGAGATTCCGTGCGCTCGGCGTCCGTCATGAAGACCACGATAGCGTCGCGTTCCGAAGCGCCCAGTGATCGCCCGGTGATTGGCTAGCCTCGCGGCGCCGGTACGTGCGCAGCGGCGGCCGGCACCCGTGCGACGCCGAACACCGACTGGCCGAACGGCGCGCGCACGCGCCGGTCGAGGAACCGGGCGACGGGCACGAACGTGCGGTCGTAGAGCCGCAGGAGCGCGCCGTTGTGCGGCGTCATGCGCAGCGCCTTCACCGACACGTACCAGTTGAGCAGGCCGATCGGGTTGAGGTAGCGGACCTCCTCGACCTCCAGCCCGGCCTCCGTCATCGCGGCGCGCAGGCTCTCGCACGTGTAGCGGCGCTCGTGGCCGATCGCCCGGTCGAAGCGGCTCATCGCCGACGGGAACGCTGGCACGATGATGACCACGGGGGCGCCGGGGCGGATGAGGGCGCCCATGCCCCGCAACGCGCCGACGTGGTCGGGGATGTGCTCGAGCACGTTGTAGGCCAACGCCGCGGTGTGGTGGCCGTCGGCCTCCGCGTCGGGCAGCAACAGCTCGCGGGTGACGATGGTCTCGTGATCGGCGAAGCGGGCCGCCAACGCCTTGTAGCGCGACTCGTCAGCTTCGGTCGCGGTGAACCTCTTCACGGTCGGCGCCCACTCCAGGGCGTAGTCGCCGGTGCCGCTGCCCACCTCGACGGGGTCGTCGCCGAGGTAGGGCCGGGCGAGGTCAGCGAGCCAGCGGCGGTAGGCGCGTGCGTCGGAAAGCTCCTCGAGCACATCGGACTGCAGGCGGGAATCTCCGGTCACGGTAGGCACGCCGTAGACTCTCTCACGGCTTCACCCGTACTGTGAGAAGACACTATTTCTGTTTTGTGGAATCTGAGTCACGATTCGGACATGCCCATCGCCCCGTGACCTGCCCGCCGTCTGTCGGAGTGCCCTGTGAAACTGTCCATCCTGATGCCCGTCTACAACGAGGCCAAGAGCATCGCCAGCGCGGTGAAGCAGGCCCTCGACGTGACGTACCCGGTGGAAGTCGAACTCGTCATCGTTGACGACGGCAGCCAGGACGGCACCGGTGACGTGCTGTCCGCGCTCGACGACCCGCGGATCAACCTCATCTCGCACCCGCAGAACAAGGGCAAGGGCGCCGCCATCAAGACGGCCGTCGCCGGCGCCACCGGCGAATACATGGTGATTCTCGACGCCGACCTGGAATACGACCCGCAGGACATCCCGCGCCTGCTGCAACCCGTCCTCGACGGACACGCCCGGGTCGTCTACGGCAACCGCACGTTCGGCAGCCACTCGGCGTTCTCGTTCTGGTACGTGATGGGCAACAAGGGCGTCACCACCGCCGCGAACGTCCTCTACAACTGCTACATCTCCGACCTGGAGACCTGCTTCAAGCTCATGCCGCTGGAGCTGTACCGGTCGCTGAACATCAAGTCGGCCGGCTTCGGCATGGAGGCCGAGGTCACCGGCAAGCTGCTGCGCCAGCGCATCCGCCCGTACGAGGTGCCGATCTCCTATCGCGCGCGCTCCCGCGAGGAGGGCAAGAAGATCACCTGGAAGGACGGGGTCGAGGCGCTCTGGATCCTCACCCGCGAGCGCATCCGCAAGCCGCCCGTCACCACCAGCTAGGCGACCAGCAGCACCTTGCCCACGTGGTCACTGGCCGCGACGCGCTCGTGCGCGGCGGCCGCCTCCGCCATGGGGTACTTCGTGTCGATCACCGGGCCCACCATGCCGGCCGCGACGAGGGGCCACACGTGTGCCCGTACGCCCGCGACGACGCGGGCCTTGTCCTCCGCGGACCGCGACCGCAGCGCGGTGGCGGCCACGGAGGCCCGCTTCGCGAGCAGTACGCCCAGGTCAAGCTCACCCCGCCGGCCCCCTTGCAGCCCGATCACGACGAGCCGGCCGCCCGGCGCCAACGCCTGCACGTTGCGCGGCAGGTAGGCCCCGCCCACGATGTCGAGGATCACGTCGGCGCCCCGCCCGGCCGTCGCCGACAGCGTCGCGGCCACAAAATCCTCGTCCGTGTAGTCGATCGCCAGGTCCGCGCCCAACTCGCGCAACGCGGCATGTTTGGCGCTTCGCGCCGTGGTGAGTACCCGCGACCCGTGCGCGTCGGCGAGCTGGATGGCGAACGTACCGATGCCGCTGCCGCCCCCGTGCACCAGCAGGACCTCCAGCGGCTGAAGCTGGGCCACGTCGAACACGTTCGACCACACCGTGCACGCCGCCTCCGGCAGCCCGGCCGCGTCGACCAGGTCGACACTGTCCGGTACAGGCAGCACCTGCCCCTGCGGCACGGCCACCCGTTCGGCGTACCCACCGCCGCTGAGCAGCGCGCACACCCGGTCACCGACGCGCCAGTCCGTCACCTCCCGCCCGACGGCGGCGATCGTCCCGGACACCTCAAGCCCCGGGTACTCCGACGCCCCGGGCGGCGGCGGATAGTGCCCCTGCCGCTGCAACAGGTCGGCCCGGTTCACCCCCGCGGCGGCCACCTCGATGAGCACCTCATCGGGCCGGGCCTCGGGCTCGTCCACCTCGCCCCAGACAAGCACCTCGGGCCCACCCGGCTGGCTGATCGTGATCGCGCGCACCCGCACATCATCCCCTGCCAGCGCGCACGTCGCACCGTCCCACGCACCGACCACGCCCGGTCGGCGTGACCGGGCGATCTGGCACACTGTGCAGGACGCCGGGAGGGCTCGCCTAGTGGCCGATGGCGGCGGTCTTGAAAACCGCTAGGGGTGGTGACACTCCTCCAGGGTTCGAATCCCTGGCCCTCCGCGATTTACAAGTGAAGACGGTGAGCCGGCCGACCATACGTTGGGCTTCTCAAGCCACCCTTCGCATCACCGGATCGACAAATGGCTTTCACGGACTTGAGACAGGCCCTACCCACGCGGGAGCTAGCCCTTCCGCCCCTGGCGCCCACGCTTCTTCGCCTGCTTGAAGGGCAGCAACTTGCCGAAAGCCGATGGGGCCGATGGTGGGCTGACCTCGTAGCCCAAGCCTTGCAGGGCCACCGCTGCAACTTCAGGACTCCGCGCTATGGCGGCAAGCAACTGGATCTTTCGGAACTTTTCCCGATGTTCGTCGATGATTCGCGGCCAGCCCGGCTTCCCAATCAGCAAACCTTCACGGATCAGAGCGTCGATCAGGTCTTCTAAAGCCGGCCGGTAGCGCCTTCCGCCTACAGGCAGGTGCAGCTTACCTACGCCGGCCTTCGGCTTCCCTGACGCGGCCAACACAGCTTCCCACTCGTCGCTGTTCGCGTTTACCTGCAGGTGAGCTTCGGGATACTCGGCTTTGTCGCGCTCGTAGTCGTAATGCAGAAGCTCGGTCAAACGGTCTTGGCTCGGACCGGTCTGAAGGAAGTATGCCGACTGTTCAACGGTCAGGTGCCCCCTGTCGTCCAGGTACGCCCTACACGTCACCGTCAGCCACAGCGGAACGTCACCGCTGGCGCTAAGACGCACCGCCCCAGCACGACCAACGCGAAAAAGGTTCGTTCCGATTGCAGCAGTTGATCCATCTGGACGGCAGATCGCTCCAACAAACGCGTTGTCACAGACGGTCTCGTTGAGCAATTTAGTCAGATGGTCAGCAAATCCCCGCGTCTGCTCAGCTAGCTCGCCTGAGCGGCTCACCAATAATCACCCACAGGTTCATCGCTTCCGGCGACTGAAAATCACGGCTAAGCGCCTGCTGCCGAAGATCGGCATACGTTAAGCCAAGCTCGTCAAGCGCGCGTTGGACTCCATCGTCCCATTCGCTCTGGCTCGGCTGTAGCACGACGTCTTGTCGCTGGGTATGTGCTGCTTGACTCATGATGGCCCTCCAGGGGTGAGGGGGTGCTCCTGGTGGTCGTCCCCCAGCGTACGGAGGGCGGCCGACAGTTCCTACCCCCATAACGTCACAGTAGGCCGTCAGATCCCGACGCAGCGTGTTTTCGTCCGTCGGTGAGCGAGTTAGGAACATTACGAATCATCCACACTTCATATCGGATGTACCGCTCAACCGTGACCCGGTACAACAAGCCGCTCTGACACCAGCGCCGGTCGCCTGTCATAGTCGGTCGTCATGGAGGCGCGGCG
>JAEZGP010000259.1 GCA_023437285.1 Actinomycetes bacterium
GCCGCGAACTGCGCCACGGTGAGCTGCTCGCCCCGGCTCGTGGGGTCGACGCCGGCCGCCGCGAGGATCTCGGCCGCCGTGGCGGCGTCGCCGGCCCATGCCGCGAGCGCGGAGCGCAACATCTTGCGCCGCTGTGCGAACGCGGCGTCCACGACGGCGAACACCGCGTCGCGGTCGACGTCGGCCGGCGGTTCGCGCCGCGTGAACCGGACCAGGCCGGACTCGACGTTGGGTACCGGCCAGAACACGCTCGCGGGCACCTTGCCGGCGTGCCGGGCCGCCGCATACCAGGCGAGTTTCACGCTGGGAATGCCGTACACCTTGCTGCCGGGCCCGGCGGTGAGCCGGTCGGCGACCTCCTGCTGCACCATCACCAGGCCGTGCCGCAGGGTGGGCAGCTCGGCGAGCAGGTGCAGCACCACGGGGACGGCCACGTTGTACGGCAGGTTCGCCACCAGCGCCGTGGGCGCCGGGTCGGCCAGTTCCGCCGCCGTGACCCGCAACGCGTCACGATGGTGCGTGCTCAGCGCTCCCGCGCGCGCCGGCGCGTACTCCTCGACGGTTTTCGGTAGTTGACCCGCGAGCACGGGGTCGATCTCGACAGCGTGCAGGTGTCCGACCTCGGGCAGCAGCGCGAGGGTGAGCGAGCCGAGCCCCGGCCCGACCTCCACCACGACATCGTCGGGCCCGACCTCGGCCGCCCGCACGATGCGGCGCACCGTGTTCGGATCGTGGACGAAGTTCTGCCCCAGCGTCTTCGTGGGACTCACCCCGAGACGACTGGCGAGCGCCCGGATCTCCGCCGGGCCGAGCAGGGCGGTCACCACCCCACGGTACGGGCTACCAATCGCCGTGCGGTGGCGGCGCCGCCACCCGCGATTACCTTCAGTAGTTGACCTCGCCCGTCCGCACTACCCCCGCTCACCCCTTTGCTCTGCTTACTCATACGCATCGGATACGCACTGTTATGTGACGTTGGGCAACAGGATCACTACGTATTGAAATTAACGCAGCTGAGAGCGACTGCTTACTCAAAGTAAGCAGAGCAAAGGAGTGGGGGCGGGGTAGGGCTGCGGGGAGTGCGGGGCGATGGTGTTCACGGAGCGTGTCGCAGACGATCGCTACGCAGCGTAGTGGTTCAGCGCACCGTGGGGGTGACGCGGACCCGCAGGCGGGACCTGGGACGCAGCGTGGCCTCGCCGGCCGGGGGGATCAGAGTGGGGGACGGGTCGAGGCGGGGCAGGTTCACGCGGGCGATGATCGTGGCGAGGACCAGGGCTATCTCCGTCTCCGCGAAGCGGTTGCCGACGCACAGGCGCGGGCCGTCGCCGAACGGGAAATAGTGGCCGCGGCTGGGCTCTTCGGCGAAGCGGGCCGGGCGGAACTCGTCGGGGGCGTCCCACCAGCGCGGGTCGCGGTGCACCACCCACGGACTGACCAGCAGCGTGGCGCCGCGCGGGAGGTCGTAGCCGCCCAGACGCAGGTCGGCGAGCGGGCTGCGGTCGAACAGCCACGCCGGCGGGTACAGGCGCAGCACCTCCTTCACCACGCGGCCCAGCAGCGGCACCCGGGGCAGGTCCGCCATCGTCAGCTCACCGTCGCCCAGGTCGGCGCCCAGCTGCTTCAGGACGTCGGGGTGGGCGTCCAGGAGGTGAAACGCCCACGTCAGCGCCGCCGCGCTCGTCTCGTGGCCGGCGAAGAAGACCGTCATCAGCTCGTCGCGGATCTCCACATCGGACAAGGGGGCGCCCGTGTCCGCGTCGCGGGCCGCCAGCAGCATCGACAGCAGGTCGGCACCCGTACCGCCGGGGTTGGCGCGACGGCGCGCGATGAGCGCGTACACCTGGGTGTTCAAGGTGTTGATGATCGCGCGGGCCCGGCGGTTGCCCGCGGACGGCAACCACCGCGGCAGCGGGAAGGCTCGGCCCGTGGCCCAGTTGAGCGACGCGGCGAAGTCGTGGACGGCCGCGATGAGGCGCTCGTCCTCCGCCGGACGCAGCTCGAACAGGGCCGCGCAAACGATGCGCAGCGTCAGGTCCGCCATCTCGGACAGCAGGTCCTGCTCGGAACCGGCCGGCCACGACTCGACCCGTTCGCGGGCCAGCGCCACGATCGTGTCCGCCTGCGCGGCGACGCGCTGCGTGTGCAGAGCCGGCTGCATGATCCGGCGGTGCCGGCGGTGCGCGGCGCCCTCCAGCGTCACCAGGCCGTCGCCGAGATGCCAGCCGATCGACTGGCGGGTGCGGCTGGACTTGCGGAACTGCGCCGCCCGCGTCACCAGTACCTCGTGGATCAGGTCCGGCTCGGCGAGCAGGTACATCGACGCCGGGCCCATGCGCAGCCGCGTCAGTCCACCATGGACGGCCGTGACGTCACGCAACGCCTGGGGCATGTCGCGGCGGACCTCGGGCAGGTTGCCCAGCAGCCAGTGGCCGGGCGGGGTGGGGGGCCTCACCATGGGCCGAAGATACGCTCCCCGTTGGCGGAGACGGCATCGCACAACTCGGTCAGGTCGACGCCCATCGTGGTCGCCAGCGACCGCACCGTCAGCGGCACCAGGTAGGAGTTGTTGGGGCGGCCCCGGTAGGGCATCGGGGTCAAAAACGGCGAGTCCGTCTCCACCAGGACCTGGTCCAGCGGGGTGACGTGCGCGGCCTCGCGCAGGCCGGCCGCGCTGGTGAACGTGACCGTGCCGGCGAAGCTCAGCGCGAACCCGCGCTTCACGCACTCCAGCGCGAAGGACGCGTCGCCCGAGAAGCAGTGCATCACCACGTGCTCCGGCGCGCCCTCTTCGTCGACCACCCGCAGGATGTCCGCGTGGGCGTCGCGGTCGTGAATGACAAGGGCCTTGTTGTACCGCTTAGCGATGGCGATGTGCGCGCGGAAGCTGTGCTCCTGCGCCTCGCGGCCCTCCTCGCCCGTGCGGAAGTAATCCAGCCCGGTCTCCCCCACCCCGCGTACGCGCGGGTCGGCGGCCATCGCCTCGATCTGGCGCAGCGCCTCGTCGAGCCCGGCGCCGAGCCGGGGCGCCTCGTTCGGGTGCAGCGCCACCGTGGCGAGCACCGCGCGGTTGCGATGGGCCAGGTCGACGCCGTACCGGGAACTCGGCACGTCGCAGCCGACCTGCACGACGCGGGTCACGTTGACGGCCGCCGCCTGCGCGACCCAGTGGTCCGGATCGCCGCCCACCAGGTCGAGGTGCGTGTGGCTGTCGAGAACCGGCGCCGGGAGCGGTTCGGGGGCCGGGGGCGGGTCACCGCGCCGGCCGTGGTCGCTGCGTTGGCGCTTCTCGCTCGGGGACAGACCGTTCATCGCTGCCAGCGTCTCACGTCGACTCGGCGGCCCGCACATCGGCGATGTAGCGCAGGGCCCGCTCCCGCAGTGCGCCCTCCGGGTCCAGGCCGGCGGCGTGCGCGGCCGCGACCAGGGCGAGCAACTGCTCGGCCAGCTCGTCCTCGGCG
>JAEZGP010000285.1 GCA_023437285.1 Actinomycetes bacterium
GGTGATGTGTATACGAGACCGGGCCGAGCGGGCCCGGGCCCCGTTCGTGCCCGTACCCCGCCGCGCCCCGGCGCGCGCCAGCCTCTGGGCGGTGACCGTGCCCGTGCTGCTGGCCGCCCGTACGCTCGGGTTGGTCAGAGTGGCCGAGGCGGACCTGGCGGAAACCGCGGCCCGGCTCGACGCGGACGCCGAGCGGTGTCGGCCGACGGCCGATTCGTTCGTCAACCCGGCCAAGGAGATGGCGATCGCGCTCGGCAACTCCATCCCGATCGTGTGGGGCTCGTCGCCGCTGGCGACCGTCGCGGCCCGGCGGGTCGGCGACATGCTCTCGGCGAACGCGCGCTACCCCGTCGTGTCCGGCTCGCTGGGCGAGGCCGGCCGGGGCCGGGTGGGCCTGCTCGACGGCGTGTACGGCGGGCTCGCCGAGGGGGAGCGCGACATCTTCGCCGACCCGGACGAGCAGTCCGACCAGGTACGCCTGCGGTTGCTGCTGCTGCGCGACGGCGGCCTGGCCGACGAGGACGCGGCCGAGGACGAGCCGAGCGCCGTCGAGGAACGCCGCGCCGACGCCGTCGAGGCGCTCGCGCTGCGCCGCGGTGTGCGCTGCGACACCCTGCGCGGCGAGGGGGCCTCGCCGCTGGAACGGCTGGCCTCGCTCATCGCCGTACCCGACTTCGCCTCCGTCTACCTGGCGTTGGCGCATGGCCTTGACCCGACCGCGGTGCCCGCGGTGACCGAGATGAAGGAGTTCACGCAGACATGAGCGCAGGTGGCGGCACGAAGGCGATCATCGCGGCATTGCTCGCGAACCTGGGGATCGCCATCACCAAGTTCCTCGCCTTCCTCCTCACCGCCTCGTCGTCGATGCTCGCGGAGTCGATCCACTCCGTCGCGGACTCGGGCAACCAGGCGCTGCTGCTGCTCGGCGGCAAGCGGGCCAAGCGCCACGCGACCGCCCAACACCCCTTCGGGTACGGGCGGGAGCGCTACCTGTACGCGTTCATCGTCTCGATCGTGCTGTTCAGCGTCGGTGGCCTGTTCGCGCTGTACGAGGGCATCCACAAGATCCAGGAGCGGCACCCGATCGACAAGTGGCAGTGGGTGCCCGTCACCGTACTGGTCATCGCGATCATCCTGGAGTCGTTCTCGCTGCGTACCGCCATCGTGGAGAGCAACCACGTGCGCGGCAACAGCTCGTGGGTCAAGTTCGTGCGGCACTCCCGGGCGCCGGAGCTGCCGGTCGTGCTGCTGGAGGACATCGGCGCCCTGCTCGGTCTGGTCTTCGCGCTGTTCGGCGTCGGCCTGACGCTGATCACCGGCGATGGCCTGTGGGACGGCATCGGCACGATCATGATCGGTGTGCTGCTCGTCGCGATCGCCGTGATCCTGGCCGTCGAGACCAAGAGCCTACTCATCGGCGAGTCGGCGACCGCCGAGCACGTGGACGCGATCGCCAAGGCGATCACCGCGGGTCCCGAGGCGGAGCGGATCATCCACATGAAGACGCTGCACATCGGCCCGGAGGAGCTGCTCGTCGCCGCGAAGATCGCCGTACACCACGACGACTCCGCCGACACCATCGCCCACGGCATCGACACGATCGAGAAGCGCATCCGTGAGGCCGTGCCGATCGCCCGGATCATCTACCTTGAGCCGGACCTGTTCAGCGCCGCCCGCGCCGTCGCCGATCCCACGCCGAAACCCGTGGAATGAACCGGATGCACCTGCTGCGGACCACCATCCGGCCGTACGCCTGGGGCTCCCGCACGGTGATCGCCGAGCTGCAGGGCCGGCCGACGCCTAGCGAGGGGCCCGAGGCCGAACTGTGGATCGGGGCGCATCCCAGCGCCCCGTCCCGGTTCGTGGCACCCGGTGCGTCCGCGCGGGAGGTGGCGCTCGACGAGGCCATCCAGGCCGACCCCGACGGGTTGCTGGGCGCCCCGGTCGTGGCCCGGTTCGGGGCGCGGCTGCCGTACCTGCTGAAGTTCCTCGCGGCCGAACGGCCCCTGTCGCTGCAGGCCCATCCGGACCGCGCGCAGGCGGCGGCCGGGTACGCGGCCGAGGAGGCCGCCGGCATCCCGCCCGAGGACGCCCGGCGCAACTATCCCGACACCTCGCACAAGCCCGAGCTGCTCGTCGCCGTGACCGAGTTCGAGGCGCTGTGCGGGTTCCGGCCGCCGGCCGAGGCGGCGCGGGTGCTCGGCGCGTTCAACGTGCCGCAGCTGCGTCCCGTCGTCGACGCGCTCGGCGGGCGTCACGACGAGGCCTCGGCGCTGCGGCAGGCCGTACACCTGCTCATGGACTGGCCCGACGAGGAGCGGGGCGCGCTGGTCGGCGCGGTCGCCAAGGCGGCCACCGGCGGCTGGACGGTGTGGGGCGACCGGGCGACCGGCGAACACGTCGCGGCCGCGTTCGGGCTCGCCCGCCGGCTCGCCGACGAGTACCGGGCCGACGTCGGCGTGATCGTCGCGCTGCTGCTCAACCACGTCCGGCTGGAGCCGGGCGAGGCGGTGTGGATGCCGGCCGGCCACCTGCACGCGTACGTGCGCGGCGCGGGTGTCGAGGTCATGGCCGCCAGCGACAACGTGCTGCGCGGCGGACTCACGGCCAAGCACGTGAACGTCCCGGAGCTGCTGCGCGTGCTGCGGTTCGCCGCGCTGCGCGACCCGGTCGTCCGGCCGGTGCCGGCCGGCGACCAGCTGACGACATGGGCGACGTCGGCGGAGGAGTTCCGCCTCTTCCGCGCCGAAATCTCCGGTCGCGGCACGCTGCCCGACGACGGGCCACGGTCGATCATCTGTACCCGCGGCCGGGTCACCCTGACCGCCGGCGCCGAGCGCCTGGACCTGCTCGCCGGCCAGGCGGCATTCGTGCCGGCGGGCCTGCCGGCGGTGGCGGCCGTGGGCACCGCGACGCTCTTCCAGGCGGGCACCCCGTAGCCGCCCGCCTCCGGGTCGGCAGGGTTACGCCGTTGTCAGGGTTACGGCGTCGTCAGCGTTACGCCGTTGTCAGGGTTACGGCGTTGTCGGGGTTACGGCGTTCTTAGCGTTACGGCGCTGTCAGGGTTACGGCGCCGCCGCGCTGGCTGCGGTCTCCCGCCTACTGCTGGTGAGGGCCAGGTGCGGCTGGGAACCGGACGATCGTGGCGAATGTAGGGCGTTTATTCCGGGTTTGAGCTGATTTTTGAAGATTTGCTTGACATGGTGGTGGCGCAGTGTGAGGCTATGACCACGCAGCGTTATCGCGACGAAGGTCCGAGCCACGCGCGGGGGAACCAAACCGGGGGGAAGCACGGGGCGGGGTGTACTGATCGGAAAGTCCGGTCACCACCACCGCCCCGTGCGCTGTCCGCAGACAGTGCCCCACCGGCCGAAGGGCCGACCGAGCCGGGCCGACCAGCAGCTCGGTCCACCGGCAGCCGGGCCAACTGAGCCGCCGGGCCGAGCGAGGCGGTGGCCGACCGAGCCGCAGGGCCGAGCGAGGCGCTGGGCCGAGCGAGCCGCTGGGCCGACAGTCGGATTGTGGGCTCTCGGACAACGGCGCTGGCCGGGGGCGCGTCAGGCACGTGGTGACGTGCCTCGGTGGGGTGAAGTCGGGTTTGCCGCGTAAGGTGGGGGTCCGGCGAGTAAGCCGCCGGCGGATGCGCCGGCCCCGGACCTCACAGGAGTTGCCCACATGACCAGTACGCTGCCGTCGCGCGCCGAAGAAGCGGTCGCCGAGCGGCCCGCTACCGTCGGTGCCGGGGACTACAAGGTCGCCGACCTGTCCCTTGCCGCGTTCGGGCGCAAGGAGATCCAGCTCGCGGAGCACGAGATGCCCGGCCTGATGGCCCTGCGGGCGGAGTACGGCCCGAGCCAGCCGCTGCGGGGCGCGCGGGTCACCGGTTCGCTGCACATGACGATCCAGACCGCGGTGCTCATCGAGACGCTGACGGCGCTCGGCGCGCAGGTGCGCTGGGCGTCCTGCAACATCTTCTCCACTCAGGACCACGCCGCCGCCGCGATCGTCGTCGGGCCGGACGGCACGGTCGACGCGCCGTCGGGCGTACCGGTCTACGCCTGGAAGGGCGAGACCCTCGAGGAGTACTGGTGGTGCACGGAGCAGGTGCTGCTCTGGCCCGACGGGGGCGGCCCCAACATGATCCTCGACGACGGTGGCGACGCCACCCTGCTCGTGCACAAGGGCGCCGAGTTCGAGGCGGCCGGGGCGGTCCCGTCGCCGGAGACCGCTGACTCCGAGGAGTACGCCGTCATTCTGGGCGTACTCAACCGGTCGCTCGCGGAGGACCCGCAGCGCTGGACCCGGGTGGCGGCCGGCATCAAGGGCGTCACCGAGGAGACCACGACCGGCGTGCACCGCCTGTACGAGATGCAGCAGCGCGGTTCGCTGCTCTTCCCGGCGATCAACGTCAACGACTCGGTGACCAAGAGCAAGTTCGACAACAAGTACGGGTGCCGGCACTCGCTCATCGACGGCATCAACCGCGCCACGGACGTGCTCATCGGCGGCAAGGTCGCGGTCGTAGCCGGCTACGGCGACGTGGGCAAGGGGTGCGCCGAGTCGCTGCGCGGGCAGGGCGCCCGGGTCATCGTGACCGAGGTCGACCCGATCTGCGCGCTGCAGGCGGCGATGGACGGCTACCAGGTCGCCACGATCGAGGACGTCGTCGACACGGCCGACATCTTCATCACCGCGACGGGTTGCTTCAACGTCATCACGGCCGAGCACATGTCGAAGATGAAGCACCAGGCGATCGTCGGCAACATCGGCCACTTCGACAACGAGATCGACATGGCCGGCCTGGCGAAGCTTCCCGGCATCGTCCGGGAGAACATCAAGCCGCAGGTCGACGAGTGGCGCTTCGCCGACGGGCACACGGTCATCGTGCTGTCCGAGGGCCGGCTGCTGAACCTCGGCAACGCGACGGGTCACCCGAGTTTCGTGATGTCGAACTCGTTCTCCAACCAGACGATCGCGCAGATCGAACTCTTCACGAAGACCGACGAGTACCCGGTCGGCGTCTACACGCTGCCCAAGCACCTGGACGAGAAGGTCGCCCGGCTGCACCTGGGGGCCCTGGGCGTGCGGCTCACCGAGCTGACCAAGGATCAGGCCGAGTACCTCGGCGTACCCGTCGAGGGACCCTTCAAGCCGGAGCACTACCGGTACTGAGCACATGCGACAACACGAGGGTGGCCCGTCCGGGCCACCCTCGTTTGTTTGGAGTTGTTCCAAGGTGGGCTCACGCTTGACGAAAGCTGGGAGTAGGTGAGTAAGGTATGGCTGACCTAACTTAGGGCACCCAAATCCTCCACACGGGAGCGACCTGCGTGAATGCCTTTCTCGGCAACTACCTGATCGGGCTCCGTGAAGGGCTCGAGGCCAGCCTGGTCGTCAGCATCCTGGTGGCGTTCCTCGTCAAGACCGACCGCCGTCGGGTCCTGCCCCAGGTGTGGCTCGGCGTGGGGGCGGCGGTGGCCCTGTCCGTCGCGTTTGGCGCGTTCCTGTTCTACGTCACCGACCTGCTCACGTTCGAGCAGCGCGAGCTGTTCGAGGCGGTCACGTCCATCATGGCGGTCGTCTTCGTCACCTGGATGATTTTCTGGATGCGCACGTTCGCCCGCAGCCTCGCCAGAGACCTGCGCACCAAGCTGGACGAGGCGGTGAGCGTCGGCACCGCCGCCGTGGTCGCCATGGCGTTCCTCGCCGTGGTCCGCGAGGGCCTGGAGACGGCCACGCTGTTCTTCGCCGCCGCGCAGGGCGCCGCGACCACCGCCGGTCCGCTGATCGGCATCGTGGCCGGACTGCTCACCTCGGTCGTGCTCGGTTGGCTGATCTACGCCGGCGCCGTCCGGATCAACCTCACCGTCTTCTTCACCGTGACCGGCTGCCTGCTCGTCCTCGTCGCCGCCGGGATCCTCAAGTACGGCGTGCACGACCTGCAGGAGGCCGGCATCCTGCCGGGACTCAACGACCACGCGTTCGACATCTCCGGCTGGTATGACCCGACGACGTGGTACGGGTCGCTGCTCGGCGGCATGTTCAACGTCACCCCCACGCCGAGCGTCATCGAGATGGTCGCCTGGGTCGCGTACGCGGTGCCCGTACTCGTGCTGTTTTTGAAGCGGCCGCGCAAGGTGGCGGGCCCCACGGCCGAAACCACCGCGAGCGGTAGCACCACCGACGCCGCCGCCATCGCCAACTGATACGGCCATCGCCAACTGACACGGCCATCGTCGACTTAAGGAGACAACCCACCATGCGCCTGCTCCGCCTCAGCGTGCTTGCCGCGACCTGCGCCCTGGCCGTCACCGGCCTGTCGGCGTGTGGCAAGGACGACAACGGGGGAACGACCGATGCCGCCGGCGGTCCCATCACCGTCGCCGCGTCCGACACGGCGTGTGACCTCGCGCGGACCGAATCGCCGGCCGGCACCATCACCTTCACGGTGACCAACAAGGGCACCAAGGTGACCGAGTTCTACGTGTACGCCGAGGGCGACCGGGTCATGGCCGAGGTGGAGAACATCGGCCCCGGTCTGAGCCGCGACATGCACGTCGAGCTGCCCGCCGGCACGTACGAGACGGCGTGCAAGCCGGGCATGGTGGGCAAGGGCATCCGCGGCGCGTTCACGGTCAGCGGCAGCGCGCCGGCGCTCAACGCGGACGCCAAGCTCGCCGCGGCGACCGAGAGCTACTCCCGGTATGTGCGCAGCCAGACCGAAGCGCTGCTGGTCAAGACGCAGGAGTTCGTCGACGCCGTCAAGGCCGGCGACATCCCGAAGGCCAAGGCGCTGTTCCCGGTCGCGCGGACCTACTGGGAGCGCATCGAGCCCGTGGCGGAGATCTTCGGCGACCTCGACCCCAAGATCGACGGTCGCGAGGAGGTCATCGAGGAGGGCATGGCGTTCACCGGTTTCCACCGCCTCGAGAAGGATCTCTGGGTCGCCGGCGACGTCAGCAAGTCGGGCCCGATCGCCGACCAGCTGATGGTCGATATCAAGGAGATCGTCGCGCGGGCCAACGCCGAGAAGCTGTCGCCGTTGCAGCTGGCCAACGGGGCCAAGGAGCTGCTCGACGAGGTCGCCACCGGCAAGATCACCGGCGAGGAGGACCGCTACTCGCACACCGACCTGTGGGACTTCGCGGCCAACGTGCAGGGCTCGAAGGCGGCCATCGCGGCGCTGCGGCCTGTCCTGCAGGAGCGGGCACCTGACCTCGTGACGCAGCTCGACACCAACTTCACCGCCGTCGAGACGGCGCTGGACAAGCACCGCAAGGGCGACGGCTGGCAGCTGCACAACGAGCTCAGCCAGGCCGAGCTCAAGACCCTGTCCGACGCGATCAACGCGCTGGCCGAGCCGGTCAGCAAGGTCGCCGCCGTGGTTGCCGGCAAGTAGGCAGAGCCAAGTAGAGCGAGGGGTACGGGAGATGGCGCACACGATCTCCCGGCGGCAGCTGATCGCCGCCGGCGGCGCCGGGGCGGGCCTGCTC
>JAEZGP010000381.1 GCA_023437285.1 Actinomycetes bacterium
CGCAGCGTGTTCAGCCTGGTGACGGCCTCGTTCAGCATGTTCGCGAAGCTCATGGAACGCGTCCTGGGCGGGCAGTTGATCAGTGATCTGTCGGGGTTCGTCGGGGCGCTGGACAACATGTTCGGCGGCTTCCGCGACCGGGCCGAGAAGACGTACCGGATCCTGCAGGCGCCCGAGACGGCTTTTCTCGTGGTGGCCGTCCCGGAGCCGGACGCGGTCCGCGAGGCCGACTACTTCGCGGGCCGGCTGGCGGCGGAGCGGATGCCGCTGGCCGGCTTGGTGGTCAACCGGGTCCACGAGGTCTACGCCCCCGACATCACCGCCGAGGCGGCGCTCGACGCTGCCGGGCGGATCGAGGCGGACGATCCGGTCACGGCCGGGGTGCTGCGCGTACATGCCCGGCTGGTGGCCCAGGTGGAGCGCGAACGCGAGATCACCCGCCGGTTCGGGGAGGCCCACCCGGAGGTCGCGGTGGCCACGGTCGCGGCGCAGCCCGCCGATGTCCACGACATCGACGGGCTGCGGAAGATCGGTTCGGCCCTGTCGGCGGAGCCTGTCACCTCGCGCTAACGCCGACGTCCGTCCCCCCGACGGACGAGGACCGCTCCGACGTCAACCGGTACTGACGAGTTCGTTGTCCTTCATCGCCGCCTCGAACATGCGGCGCCAGTTCGCCACCTGGGGGTGCCTCCTCAGCAGGGCCCGCCGTTCCCGCTCGGTCATGCCGCCCCAGACCCCGAACTCGATGCGGTTATCCAGCGCGTCGGCCAGGCACTCGTAGCGCACCGGGCAGCCGCGGCAGATCCGCTTGGCAACGTTCTGTTCGGCGCCCTGCACGAAAAGCGCGTCCGGGTCGCCGTTGCGGCAGGCCGCGAGTGTCGGCCAGTCACTGATCATCCCCATCTGTCACGTCCCCCCTTACGCCCCGGCGGTCCCCACCGCCCGGAGCGGACTTTCCCCGGTTGTCGGGCATGGCTACGCCCCGGTTCACCTGGGTCTGAGCACATCCCCCGCCGGACATCATGCTCCGTAGTCGTACGATTACGCAACGTTGTCCGGGAAATCCGCATAACAGGACAGCTCACCCCGCATCGACTCTCGCGAGCGGCGCGGATGAGGCCGGGCCAGCCGTACGCGTTCCGGCGGAACCCAAAAAGCGCAAACGGCTGCGGGCCGGCCGGGCGGTGCCCGACACTGGGTGCCGGGCGCCACGCGTACGAGTGATTAGCGCTTCCTGCCCAACGAGCCCGCCTCGACCCGGTAATGGTCAGCTAGCCGACGCATTGACGCCGGCACCACGAGCGTGCGCACGTCACGTACCCTGTGCGCGTGAAGTGGATGCGCAAGCGTGACCGGAGCCTGTTCGCCAACGCTGCGGCGCTCCTCATCTGTGGAGTGCTGGCCGGCGTCGTCGTCGCGGCCGCCGCGTTCCCCGCCATCGCCATGGGTGGCCTGGCGATGAAGTCGGGCTCGGACGCCTACGGCGGTCTGCCCAGCCAACTCCAGGTGCTGCAATCGCCGCAGATCAGCCGCGTGTACGCGGCCGACAACAAGACGCTGATCGCGACGATCTACGACGAGAACCGCCACGACATCCCGCTCTCGCAGGTCCCCAAGGTGATGCAGGACGCCATCATCGCGGCCGAGGATCAGCGCTTCTACGAGCACAACGGCGTGGACGTCCAGGGCGTACTGCGGGCATATGTGGCCAATCAGAACAGCGACTCCCAGCAGGGCGCGTCCACTTTGACCATGCAGTACGTGCGCCAGGCGCTCACGTACTTCTCGACCAGCCCGTCGGCCATCATCGCGGCCACCGAGCGCACCAACGCGCGCAAGCTCAAAGAGATCAAGTACGCGATGACGCTGGAGACGCAGCTCACCAAGGAACAGATCCTTGAGCGCTACCTCAACATCGCCGCGTTCGGCAGCGCCACGTACGGCGTCTACGCCGCCAGCCAGGTGTTCTTCAACAAGATCCCGAAGAACCTGACGCTGGGCGAGGCCGCGCTGCTGGCCGGCCTGGTCAAGGCCCCCAGCACGTACGACCCGACGACCAGCACGGGCCGCAAGGCGGCCCTGGAGCGCCGCGTGTACGTGCTGAACCAGATGGTGAAGAACGGGTTCGTCACCCAGGCGGACGCGGACGCCGCCCTCAAGACGCCTCTCAAGATTGTCGGCAAGCGCACTCCGAACGGTTGCACCGCCACCCGGCAGAACAACTGGGGCTTCTTCTGCGACTACCTCTACCGCTGGTGGTTGCAGCAGGACGCCTTCGGCACCGACGCGTCCAGCCGCGAGAACAAGCTCAAGGCCGGCGGCTTCCGCATCGTCACGACGCTCGACGTGAAGGTCCAGGAGGCGGCGAAGAAGAACATCGAGAAGCAACTGCCGACGGGCAGCTCCGACGCCCTCATGATCGCCGCCGTCGAGCCCGGCACCGGCAAGATCAAGGCGATGGCCACAAACCGCAAGTACGGGCTCGACACGTCCAAGAACGGTCCGTCCACCGACCCGGCCAAGCGCAAGCTCGGCATCAAGGGCACGTACCCGACCACCACCAACCCGCTCATCAGCGGCGGCGGCGACATCACCGGGTACAAGATGGGTTCGACCTTCAAGATGTTCACGATGGTGGCGGCCCTGGAGGAGGGGTACACCCTCGACTACCCCATCGCCGCCAAGTCGCCCTACAAGTCGAAGTACATCGTCGAGCGCGACTCGCGGGCGGCGTGCAAGGACGACCGGGACCACTGGTGCCCGGTGAACGCCAACCCCTCGTGGATGAACGGCGTACGCAACATGTGGACCGGCTTCGGCCGCTCCGTGAACACGTACTTCGTGCCCCTGCAGGAACGGGTCGGCGCGGAGAAGGCCGTGGACGTGGCCAAGCGGCTCGGCATCCAGTTCCGGGCCAAGGGCACCAAGAACGCCCCCGCCGACTACGAGTTCGCGACCAACAAGGACCTCACCAAGAGCTGGGGCCCGTTCACGCTGGGCGTCTCCGACGCCGTCCCGCTGGAGATGGCCAACGCGTACGCCACCCTGGCCGCCGACGGCAAGTACTGCGAACCCATCCCCGTCTCGAAGATCACCGACCATGACGGCAACGTGCTGAACGACGTCACCAAGCCGCGCTGTAACCAGGCCGTGAAGGCCGACGTGGCGCGAGCGGCAGTCGACGCGGCCCGCTGCGCGGTGGGCGACCGCTCGTCGGTCAGCCGGTGCGACCAGGGCACCGCGTCGTGGGTACGCGGCGCGGTGGGCAAGCCGGTGATGGGCAAGACCGGTACGACCGACGACCTGTGGACCGCCACCCTGGCGCTGAGCACCAAGCAGCTCGCGGTCGCCGGCACCATGGCCGACCCGGATCACGCGCAGGCCAATCACGAGATGAGCGCGGAAAAGACGAACTACGCCGTGGCGTACACGATGCGCGACGCGCTCAAGGGCAAGAAGTCGGTCAACTTCACCCCGCCGTCGTCGAAGTACACGTCCGGCAAGCGGGTCAGCGTCCCGTCGGTCACCTGCCGCGGCGTCGACGACGCCCGGTCGATCCTGCGCGGTCGCGGCTTCGAGGTCGAGGTCGACCCCAAGCCGGTCGACTCGAACTGCCCCGCCGGTACGGTGGCCCGCACCGACCCCGACGGCTCGACGGTCGAGAACGGCTACGTCCTGATCTACGTCAGCAACGGCAAGGCCCCCGCCCGCCCGACGGACGGCCCCGGCGGCGGCCCTCGGGGCCCACGCGGTCCGCGCTGAGAACCGCGCCGCGCCGGGTAACCGCGCTATGCGTCGTCATAGCCGCGGTTACCCGGCGCGGGTGATTACGTACCTGGGCGTCGTTGTGGCGACGCAGCTGCGGTGTTTGGTCAGCTCGTGAGCTGCCTGCGGACCTCTGCGGCGACGCGGCCGCCCTCGGCCCGGCCGGCGATCGCAGCCTGCACCGCCTTCATCGCCTGGCCCATCTGACCCATCGACGTGAAGCCCCCGGCCGCGAGCGCGCCGGACACGATCTCGGCGATCTCGGCGTCGGACAGCTGCGCGGGAAGGTAGCCGGCGAGCACCTTCTCCTCGGCGCGCTCCTTTTCCGCGGACTCGTCACGTCCGGCGGCGGCGAACGCCTCGGCGGCCTCCCGGCGCTTCTTGGCCTCCTTCGTCAGGACGCCCAGCACCTCGTCGTCACTGAGCTCGCGCGCCGACTTGCCGGCAACCTCGGCCGTCTGCACGGCCGCCAGGGCCATCCGCAGGGTGGACGTGACCAGTTCGTCGCGGGACCGCATCGCGTTCTTGAGGTCGGCTTCGAGCCGCGCCTTCAGCGCCGTCATGCCAGTCGCACCGCCCTTCGAAAGTGAGCCGCGACGCACATTACTCTGTCCCATATGCGTGCGCGTACTGTTTACCGCCTCGGCGCGGGCCTGGCCGTCGCCGGCGCCGCCACCTTCGCCTACGCGTCGCTGGTCGAGCGCAACCTGTTCACCCT
>JAEZGP010000417.1 GCA_023437285.1 Actinomycetes bacterium
AGGCGGTTCAGGTCTACAAGCTTCAGGGTGAGAACCGGTACCTGATGCTGGTCGAGGCGATCGGGTCGCAGGGTCGTTACTTCCGGTCGTTCACGGCCACGAGCCTGAGCGGTTCGTGGACGCCGAATGCCGCGAGCGAGAGCAACCCGTTTGCTGGTAAGGCGAACAGTGGTGCGACGTGGACCAACGACATCAGTCACGGTGAGTTGATCCGGACCAACGCCGACCAGACCATGACGGTCAACGCGTGCAACCTTCAGCTGCTTTACCAGGGCCGTTCGCCGAGTTCCGGCGGCGACTACGGCCTGCTGCCCTACCGGCCGGGTCTGTTGACCCTGCAGCGCTAGGGACGCGCACCGACGGGCCCGGTCGGCACACCGGGCCCGGCGGGGTCGCGTCGTCACAACGTCCACCATTGTCAGGACAAGCCCGTGCGAACGCTGCATCGCCGCCCGCTACGTCGGGCGGTTGGCCTTGCCGTCCAGCCACAGCGTGCCGGACTCGTCGCGGTGCGACCCGGTCGATCCGACGTGCTTGCTGGAGATCGTCGGGCCGTGCTTGATGACGTGGACGAGCGCCATGGCGTGCCCGCGGCCGAGGCCGTAGTCGTCCCTGAGCCACTCGACGATGGTGGCGGCCTTGACGGCCGGCGCCTGGTAGCCCCGCGCCTCGGCCTCGGTCACCAGCTCGCGGGGCGTCTTGCCGGTCTTGGTCTCGATCGCGTCCAGGTACGCCTGAAATGACATGTCGCTCTCCTCGTCGGTGTCGGCAGACCACTCGGTGCCTTCTCTGCCAACGCGTCGATCGGGGCGACGCGGATTCGACACGACCGCCAGAACTACTTTCCGTGTACCGGGAGCGACTGTCCGTACCGACCGTCAGATGAGGCCGTGGGCGAGCATCGCCTCGGCGACGAGGCGGAAGCCCTCGATGTTGGCCCCGGCGACGTAGTTGCCCGGCATGCCGTACTCGTCGGCCGTGGCGTAGCAGCGGGCGTGGATGGTCTGCATGATCTCGCGCAGCTTCTCCTCGGAGTGCGCGAAGGTCCACGAGTCCCGGCTGGCGTTCTGCTGCATCTCCAGCGCGCTGGCCGCCACGCCACCGGCGTTGGCCGCCTTGCCCGGCGCGAACCGCACCCCCGCCTCGGTGAACGCCCGCATCGCCGCCGGGGTCGTGGGCATGTTGGCCCCCTCCACGACGATGGTGCAGCCGCCGGCGATGAGGGTGCCCGCGTCGTCGGCGGTGAGCTCGTTCTGGGTCGCGCAGGGCAGCGCCACGTGGCAGGGCACCTCCCAGATGGGACGACCGGCCACGAACGTGGCGTGCGGGACGGCGTCGGCGTACTCGGTGATGCGTCCCCGGCGGATCTCCTTGAGGTCCTTGAGCACCTCGACGTTGATGCCCTTGTCGTCGTGGACGAAGCCGGAGGAGTCCGAGCAGGCCACCACGGTGCCGCCGAGCTGGTGCACCTTCTCGATCGCGTAGATCGCCACGTTGCCCGAGCCGGAGACCACGACCCGCTTGCCGTCGAGGCTGTCGTCGCCGGCGGCGCGCAGCATCTCCTCGGCGAAGAACACCGCGCCGTAGCCGGTGGCCTCCCGGCGCACCTGCGCGCCGCCGTACCCCAGACCCTTTCCGGTCAGTACGCCGGACTCGTACCGGTTGGTGATTCTTTTGTACTGTCCGAACAGATAGCCGATCTCGCGGCCGCCGACCCCGATGTCACCGGCCGGCACGTCCGTGTACTCGCCGATGTGCCGGTACAGCTCGGTCATGAACGATTGGCAGAAGCGCATGACCTCCCGGTCGGAGCGGCCCTTGGGGTCGAAGTCCGACCCGCCCTTGCCGCCGCCGATCGGCATGCCGGTCAGCGCGTTCTTGAACAGCTGCTCGAAGCCGAGGAACTTCACGATCCCGAGGTAGACCGACGGGTGGAAGCGCAGGCCGCCCTTGTAGGGGCCCAGCGCGCTGTTGAACTCCACCCGGAAGCCGCGGTTGATGTGCACCTCGCCCCGGTCGTCCTCCCACGGCACCCGGAAGATGATCTGGCGCTCCGGCTCGCAGATCCGTTCAATGATCTTCGCCTCGGCGTACTCCGGATGCTTGCGCAGGGCGGGAGCGACGCTGTCGAGCACCTCCCGTACCGCCTGGTGGAACTCGTCCTCGCCAGGGTTGCGCCGCACCACCGACGTGTAGATCGACTCTAGTTTGTCCTGAACCGACATCTGTGCTCCTCATGTGCACCATGACCGTTTTGCGGTCGCCGACATGCCGGAGGCAACCCTGACCGTGGTGCGCTTCGTCCTGCCAGTCTTACATTCCCACTGGTAGGCAGCTTGTGGGTGGTCCCAGTGGGCGTTGTCACGGCCTGTCGTAGCCTGCCGTCCGCGATGTCGGCCGGATGGTGTCGGGCTGACTGCATGATCACCTAAGCTTCCTTCATGCGGGTTTGTCGATAAACTCCCGGCCATGGCACGCAAGGGCGGCGCAGAAGGCCAGGACCCACCGCGGCGGGTCCGCACCATCGCCGACATCGCTCAGCTGGCCGGCGTGTCCGCTCCGACCGTTTCCAAGGTCGTCAACGGTCGCTCCGAGGTCGCCCCCGAGACCCGCGCGCTGGTCCAGCGGGTCCTCCATGAGCAGGGCTACCGCCTGAGCAGGAAGTCCGCGAAGACCTCCGCCCTGATCGAGCTGGTCTTCCACGAGCTGCGGGGCGTCTATCCCATCGAGATCATCAACGGGGTGGAAAGCGTCGCCGGGGAGCACCGGTTGGGGGTCGTGGTCTCGGAGTCACAGGGCCGGCAGACGCCGGGCCGGGGCTGGATCGAGGGCGTTCTCTCCCGGGGCGCCACCGGCGTCATCCCGGTCTTCTCCGACCTCTCCGCCGATCAACGCGCGCAGCTGGGCACCCGCGGCATCCCGTTCGTGGCGCTGGACCCGATCGGGGTGCCCGACGCGGACATCCCCTCGGTGGGGGCAACCAACTGGCACGGCGGCCTGGCCGCCACCCGGCACCTGCTCGACCTGGGACACCGCCGCATCGCCGTGATCACCGGCCCGCAATTCGCCCTGTGCAGCCGGGCCCGGCTCGATGGTTACCGGGCGGCCCTGGACGCGGCGGGCGTACCGGTCGATCCGGCGCTGATCCGCGAGGGGGAGTTCGCCATAGATGACGGCTTCGCCCACGCCACCGAGCTGCTCCGGCTGCCCGACCCACCGACCGCGATCTTCGCCCTCAACGACGGCATGGCCATCGGCGTCTACAACGCGGCGAGCCGGGCCGGGCTGCGCATCCCGGCGGACCTCAGCGTCGTCGGCTTCGACGACCACCCGCTCGACGCGTGGCTCATCCCCTCGTTGACCACGGTCCGCCAGCCGCTCACCGAGATGGGAGCGGCGGCCGCGCGCATGGTGCTCGACCTGGCGGGCGGCGCGCCCCTGGCGGCCAATCGCGTTGAAGTCGCCACGACTCTGGTCGTGCGCGACAGCACCGCGCCTGCGTCCCGTTAAGGCCGACCTCTCGGATAGTCGCCGCTTTATGAGTGAAATCCGCGACAACGTCGAGTGCGAATAGACGGAAGAAGGAAACTTTGCCGGTTTCCGTTATGCAAATATGGCATTGAAGGTCGCCGCATGAATGTCGAGCTTGGACGGTTAGCGCTGCTCATCCGGCATACCAGTCCGAGCATGCTGGGCCGGTGCCGGCCGGAACCGGTTTCGACAGTTGTCATATCGCGGCTGCTCAAGACCTCGTCGGAAGAACGGGTCAGGTAAGTTTCAGCGCCGTCGGCGCCTCCGTTTGTTGGACACCATTCCGGTCGGGGCCAATGGCACAAGCGCTAACGGTCGTCCGCGCGAGACCTCGCGTACTCCGGGGTTTGTTTTGCATCCGAGTTCTCGCCTTGAGAATCAGTGGCGAGTGTGGCAGCGTCCGCATCCGTCGACGTGAATGCGGCCATCGGGGGCGGCGCCCCGGTTGCCTGAATGGCGCGACCGTTCCGCTTTGTTAGCGCTCACATCCACCTCGTAGCCACCAGCCCCGTAGGAGGCAACCGCGATGACCGAAGAACCCCGGTGGACGCCACCGCATCCCAGAGCCGCGTTCACCGCGCCGGTCGCCCCGGCGACCCGCGCCTCGTTCCCGTTCCGGCGCGTCCTCGCCGGCCTGGTGAGCCTGCTGAGCCTCGTCGTGGTGTTCGTCGCGGTGCAGGGCGTGGCCAAGGCCGACAACCCCATCGTCCAGACGATCTACACGGCCGACCCGGCGCCGCTGGTCCACAACGGACGCGTGTACCTCTACACCGGCCACGACGAGGACAACTCGACGTGGTTCACGATGAAGGAATGGCGCGTCTATTCCTCGGCCGACATGGTGAACTGGCAGGACCACGGCTCGCCGCTCAGCCTCGCCAACTTCAGTTGGGCCAGTAAGGACGCGTGGGCCGGCCAGGCGATCTACCGCAACGGCAAGTTCTATTGGTACGTGCCCATGGTCAACCGGTCGACCGGCCGGATGGCCATCGGCGTCGCGGTGGCCAACAGCCCGACCGGTCCGTTCACCGACGCGATCGGCCGTCCGCTGGTGGAGAACGGGCAGATCGACCCGACGGTGTTCATCGACGATGACGGCCAGGCGTACCTGTACTGGGGCAACCCCGACCTGTGGTACGTGAAGCTGAACGCCGACATGACCTCGTACTCGGGCAGCCCGACGAAGGTCAACCTCACCACCGCCGGGTTCGGTGCCCGCACCGGCGACGCCAACCGGCCCACGCTGTTCGAAGAGGGCCCGTGGCTGTACAAGCGCAACAGCCTGTACTACATGGTGTTCGCCGCGCGCTGCTGCTCGGAGTTCATCGCGTACTCCACGGCGCCGAGCCCGACCGGGCCGTGGACCTACCGCGGCACCATCATGCCGACGCAGGGGTCCAGCTTCACTAACCACGCCGGCATCATCGACTTCAACGGCGGATCGTACTTCTTCTACCACAACGGCGCGCTGCCCGGCGGCGGCGGCTTCACCCGCTCCGTCGCGGTGGAGAAGTTCAATTACAACGCCGACGGCACCATCCCGACCATCACCATGACGACCAACGGCGCCCCGCAGGTCGGCACGCTCGACCCGTACGTGCGCCAGGAGGCCGAGACGATCGCCTTCTCCTCCGGCGTGGAGACCGAGGCCGCGAGCGAGGGCGGCCGCAACGTCAGCTTCATCGACAACGGCGACTGGATCAAGGTCAAGGGCGTCGGCTTCGGTACGGGCGCCTCGTCGTTCACGGCCCGCGTCGCCTCGGCCACCAGCGGCGGCCGCATCGAGCTGCGGCTCGGCAGTGCCACGGGCACCCTCGTCGGCACCTGTACGGTCCCCGGCACCGGCGGCTGGCAGACCTGGACCAGCGTCTCCTGCCCGGTCTCCGGCGCCACCGGCACCCAGGATCTGTACCTTCGCTTCACCGGCGGCAGCGGGTCCCTGTTCAACCTCAACTGGTGGCAGTTCGCCGGCGGCGGGTCGACGCAGACGTCCGCGCCACCGAGCACGTCGGCGCCGGTGACCTCGCAGGTGGTCACGTCGCAGGTGCCCACCTCGTCGGTGCCGACCTCGCCGGTGGTGACCACGCGGCCGCCGACCAGCGCGCCGGTCACGACCCGGCAGGTGACAACGCCCGCCAGCGGCGGGGCCTGCACCGCTACCTACCGCACCTCGAACAGTTGGTCCGGCGGCTTCCAGGGCGAGGTGACGGTCACCGCGGGCAGCGCCGCCATCAACGGGTGGACCGTGCGGTGGACGCTCGCCTCCGGTCAGACGATCACCCAGGTCTGGAACGGCACGTTGACCACGAGCGGTTCGACCGCCTCGGTGGCCAACGCCCCGTACAACGGTTCGCTGGGAGCGGCGGGGTCGACCACGTTCGGCTTCCTCGCCAACGGTACGCCCGGCACGCCGTCGCTGACCTGTACCAGCCCGTAGTACTGGCGGCTGTTCGCCGGGCCCGCACGGGCCCGGCGGACAGCCGGTGGGGAGGCAGTGATGGCGCGATCGCGCGGTGGTGGGTCAGCGTTGCAGGCGTACGGGGTCGCCCGGCGCGCCGCGGCGGACGAGCCACGCCTCGGTGATGTGGGTGAACATCGCGTCGGCGGCGCCGGCGGGATCGTGCGCGGCGATGCGCTCGTAGATCACCCGGTGTCCGCGGTTGGACGCCTCGCACAGGGCCTGCTCGGTGCGGCCGACATAGCGCGCCTTGTTGATGACCTGACTCTCCAGCGACCGGACCACGCCGCGCGCGATGCGGTTGCCCGACGCTCGCATGATCGTGTCGTGGAAGCGGCGGTCGACCTCCTCGTAGGCGACGTGGTCGTGCACGAGTTCGGCCATCCGCTCGACCAGTTGGCGCAACTGGTCGATGGTGGCCTCGTCGGCCAGGCGCGCCGCGACGTTGGCCATGTCGGACTCGAGGAGGCGCCGGGTGACCACGACGTCGTCGAGGATCGACAGCGTCGCGTCCTCGCTGATCGTCGCGGCGAGGACCAGTTCGTCGAGCATGTTCCAGTTGGCCGGGTCGGTCACCAGGGTGCCGCTGCCCTGCCGGACCTGAACCAGTCCCTTTTCCTGGAGGATCTTCACCGCTTCCCGGACCACGGTCCGGCTCACCGCGAAGGTTTCGCACAGCGCCGGCTCGGGCGGCAGCGATGTCCCCGGTAGGTGCACGCCGCGCACGATCCGGCCGACCATCTCGGCGGTTATCGCCTTGGCGAGGTTGGTAGGCCGTCGCGTCCACGCCGGAGGCTCGGTGACGCTGACCGCCGCTTGCTGCGCTGACCCCATGGTTCCCTCCGGTTCGCCGGCGTGCGCGGGCCACGGCCGGACGACCAGTGTACGGCAACGCTGTTGACGGCAGACATCATACGAGTTACGTTTCGCGTCATCTCGGACGGCGGTCATCCGCCCCGACGCCTGGAGAGTGGGCAACCATGAAGCAACGCGCGTTATGGTCGGCCGCCTTGGTCGCGACGCTGGCCCTGTCCGGATGCGGAAGCGCGGCCGGCCCGAAATCCCCGGACAGCGGTGCCGGCGGCAAGCTCGTCGTCTGGGACTGGAAGTCCGGCGACAAGACCGCGGCAACCTACATCGAGAAGGCGAAGGCCGACTTCGCCGCCAAGCACCCCGGCACGACCGTCGAGTTCGTCGCGCAGCCGTTCGACCAGTACTACACCCTGCTCGGCGCGGCCATCCAGGCCGGACAGGGCCCCGACGTGATGCTCTTCAACGGGGGTGGCCAGATTCGGGACCGGTCCGCGTCGCTCGTCGCGCTCGACGACTACGTCGCCGCGGACCGCGAACGGCTGGCCGGTTGGGACGCGTTCACCAAGGACGGCAAGGTCTACGCCGCGCCGGTCACCCTGCAGGGCCATCCGATCTACTACAACAAGAGCCTGTACGAGAAGGCCGGCCTCGCCCCGGACAAGCCCGCCACGACGTGGGGCGAGTTCGTCGCCAACTGCGCCGCGATCACGAAGGCCACCGGCGCCAAGTGCTTCGCCCAGGGCAACAAGGAGGGCATCGGCATCCAGTTCTTCATGTCGGGCCTGGGCTCGGGGATCCTCACGCCGCAGGAGTACACCGACTGGATCGCGGGCAAGCGCGACTGGCGCTCGCCGAACGTCAAGCGGCTGTTCGCCCTGTGGAAGCAGGCCAACGACGACGGCCTCAACACCGCCGGGGCCAACTCGACCGCCATGTTCAACGACGCGTTCGGGCTGTTCCAGGCCGGCAAGGCGGCGCACATCATCGGGCTGATGTCCGACGTCGGGCACTGGAAGGACTTCGGCGAGTTCCTGCCGCCCGACAAGGTCGGCGTCATGACCGCACCGGTCGTCACCGCCGGCGCCACGCCGAGCCTCGCCTACGACGGCGGCATCGGGTACGCGGTCGCGGCATCCACAAAGGACCCGAAGCTGGCCGCCGACCTCGTCCGGTCGCTGACCTCCACCCCCGCGCTGTCGGCGTTCTACGCCGACGCCGGCGCGATCGCCTCCGACACCTCGATCGACGTGTCGACGGGCGGGCCCGCCGTGGCGACCATCGTCTCCGGGCTCAAGGCGGGCCGGCCGGCCCTGCACGTCGCGCTCTCCTCGAAGACCGTGGACCTCATGGGCCGGCTCTCGCAACAACTGCTCAGCGGATCGGTCACGGTGGACGAGGCGGTCGACCAGCTGGCGGCCTCCGACAGCGCGGGCTGACGTCCGTGCCGGTCCGGGCGGACCCCGACCAGGGCGTACGGCGCGTGCGGCACGGGATGCGTGCGGAGCGACTCGCGCCGTACGTCCTGGTCGCGCCGGCCGTCGTCGTCATCGTCGTGCTGCGCCTGTGGCCGCTGGCGCTCGGCGTGAACTACTCGTTCACCGGCGACGGCGAGCGCGACGGCACCACGGTGGGGCTGGCCAACTACGTCGCCCTGTTCGACGACCCGCTGTTCCGGACCGCGCTGCGCAACGTGGGGCTGCTCGTCGTGCTCCTGCCGGTGGCGGTGGCGATCCCCGGCCTGCTCGCCACGTTCCTGCACCTGCGCGTCCCGGGGCACCGGTTCTACCGCAGCGTCTACTTCTTTCCGGCCGTCCTGTCGCCGGTCATCGTCGGCGCGATCTTCAACCTCCTGCTCGGCTTCGACGGCCCGGTCAACGCCGTGCTCGCGACGGTCGGCCTGGGGCCGGTGGACTGGCTGGGCGATCCGCGCGTCGCCATGGTGACCGTGGTCGGCGTGCACGTCTGGGCCACCTTCGGCATGGCCCTGGTCGTGTTCCTCGCCGGCTTCGCCACCCTCGACGCCGCGCTGCTGGACGCCGCGCGGGTCGACGGCGCGTCGCTGCCCAGAACGATCTGGCACGTGATCATCCCGGGCCTGTCGCGCACCATCCAGTTCGTCAGCGTCACCACGATGATCGGGATGCTGACCTCGATGTTCGGGCTGCTCTACGTCATGACCAGCGGCGGCCCGGAGGGCTCGACCTACCTGCCGGAGTACTACATCTGGATCCAGCAGGGCCAGATGAACCGGCCGGCGTTGGCGTCGGCCGCCTCGACCGTGCTGTTCCTCATCATGCTCGTGGTCGGCCTGGCGCAGGTCGGCCTGCTGCGCCGGGCGGGACGGGAGGACTGATGGCGCGTACGCGGTGGAGCGCCTGGGCGGCCGCCGTCCCCATGGGGCTGCTCGCCCTCGCCACGATCTACCCGCTGCTGTTCACCACCAACGTGGCGATGAAGACGCGGCGCGAGTACATCCTGGACCGCTTCGCGCTGGCGGACTCGCCGCGCTGGGACAACGTGACCACGGCCTGGACGAGCGTCGGCATGGGCCGGTATTTCGTCAACTCCGTCGTCGTGGTGGCCGCCGCCGTGCTCCTGCTCCTGCTGCTCGGGTCGATGGCCGGCTTCTCGCTGAGCCAGCTGCGATTCCGGGGGTCGTCGGCGCTGTTCCTGGGCTGCCTCGCCGCGCTCTTCATCCCCTTCCAGGTGATCATGGTCCCGCTGGCCCGGGTCATGGCCGACACCGGGCTCATCGACACGTACGCGAGCCTGATCCTCGCGTACGTCGCGCAGTTCCTGCCCTTCACGATCTTCCTGATGACCAGCTACTACCGCGCCGTACCCGCCGAGATCATCGACGCGGCCCGCCTCGACGGCAACAGCGCGTACGGCGTCTACCGGCGCGTCATGCTGCCGATCGGCGCTCCCGCCCTGCTGTCGGTCGGCATCCTCGACGCCCTGTTCTGCTGGAACGACGTGCTCATCGCCCTGCTGATGATGCCCTCGGCCGAGCACCGCACCCTCATGGTGGGGGTGACCTCGCTGCGCGGCCAGTACTCCGCCGACATCCCCACCTTCGCCGCCGGGGTGCTCATCGCCGCGCTGCCCGTACTGGCGATCTACCTGTTCCTCCAGCGCCAGATCGCCGACGGGGTCACCGCCGGCGCCACGAAGGGCTGACATGCGCATCACGGGATACCGAACCCTGACGACGAGCCAGGAATGGGGCCGGCCCGTCGGCGACGCCAACGGCGTGTTCGCCGACGGCGTCACCTCGGTGCCGCTCGTGCTGGTCGACACCGACGAGGGCATCACCGGCGTCGGCGTCGGGCCGTCCGCCGAGATCGAGGCGGTCTTCGCGGCGATCGAGAACGAGGACCCACGGGCGGTGACCGCGCTCTACGACCGCATGCTGCGCCACACCTTCAAGGCCGGCCACGCGGGCCGGATCTTCGGCACGATCGGCGCGCTCGACACGGCGCTGTGGGACATCAAGGCCCAGGCGGCCGGCCAGCCGCTGTGGCGGCTGCTGGGCGGCCGGGACCGGGTGGTCCCCGCGTACGCCTCCGGGCTGTGCATCGGCCTGTCCGACG
>JAEZGP010000541.1 GCA_023437285.1 Actinomycetes bacterium
CCCCGACGGCGGCCAGCGCGGCGCCGGTCACGTGCCGGCGCAGCGCGGCGGTCAGCCGGCGGGGCCGCCCGCCCGGGGGACCGTGCACCGGGTGGAACCGTGGTGGCGCAAGGCGCTCGTGGCGCTGGGGGTGCCGCTGTCGTTGCTGATCGGGTTGCTCGTCGTGCCCGACGTGCAGGAGTCCTGGAACGACCCGGACCGCCGGTACGAGACGGTGGCGGCGGGCGTCGTGTCGCTCGCCGTGGTCGCCTGCGGCATGCTCGGCGCCTGGCTGATGGTGTTCCGGCGGCGCGCGACGTGGCTGTTCACGGCCATCAGCGTGCTCGCCTGGCCGGTCCTGGCCGTGGGCAACGCCCTCGGCCCCCGCGACGTGCCGTTGCGCAGGGCCACGGGCGTGATCGGCATCCGCCCGGCCGACCTGGTCTTCCTGTCGGAGAACGGAACGCTCGTCCCGTTTGCGGTGGCGGCGCTACTCGGCGCGGCGTGCCTGTACGGCGGGGTGCGCTGGAACGGCAACCGACCGCCGGTGACGCGGCTGGCCCGCCATCACTGGCCGTGGCCGGCCGGGGCCGTGCTCGCCCTGACCGTGTTCGGGTACGGCGCGCTGGGCGTCGGCAGCGTCCTACTGCCGCTGGCGTTGGCGTCGCTGACCGTCGCGCTGGTCTGTTTCGCGCACCGGTGGGTCGAGGCGTGGTGGCTGTTCCTGACGGCCTACGTCGCCTTCGTGGCGTACGGTCTGTTCGTTGTCGACTACGGACCGTCCATCATGTACTACCTGGTGGCGGTCGGGATCGGCGCCATGGGCCTGGCCATCTGGCGCTACGACGCCGCCCGCCGCTGAAACCGGCCGCGCTGCGGAAACCGACCGCGCCGCTGAAACCGGTCGCGCCTCTCAAACCAGTCGCGCCGATTCAACCGATCAGGCGCCGACGCGCTTGGCGGCCCAGTCGCGGACGGCACGCGGCAGTTGCGGCACGTCGACCAGGCGGGGCAGCAGGTCCGGCTCGCGGGTCAGGGCCCGGAACACCACCCCGACGCTCACGTCGTGGTCGGGCCGCGCGGTGACCGTGACGGGGTCGCCGCCCCTGATCGTGCCCGGCGTGATGACCCGCAGGTAGGCGCCGGGCCGCGCGGCGAGCGTGAACCGCTTGACCCAGTGCTCCTCGTCCATCCAGCGGGCGAACGTGGCGCACGGGATGCGCACGTCGGCCACCTCGAGCAGCACCTCGTCGCCGATCGCCCACCGTTCGCCGATGAGCGCGCCGGTGACGTCGAGGCCCCGCGTCGTAACGTTCTCGCCGAACACGCCGCCCGGCAGCGGGCGGCCCAACTCGGCCTCCCACCAGTCGAGGTCCTCCCGGGCGTACGCGTAGACCGCCTGGTCGTCGCCGCCGTGGTGCTCGCGGGAGAAGATCTGGTCGCCGACCAGGCCGCTGCCCAGGCCGCCCTTGCGCGGACCCGGTGCGCGCACCTGCACGGGGTGGTCGACCGGGCGGCGGTCGATGCCGGTCGTGCCCGGGTCGCCGCCCGGATCGGCCCGTGGCACGGACACGTTGACGGAGATCAGCTCAGGCATCAGCCCAGCCTAGGCCCAGCTCACCTTTACCGGCATCTGGATAAACCGGGCGTACGACTCGAAGGCCGCCGCCACGTCCTTGCGGGTCTTCGCGGGCAGCGTGGCGAACGGGATGACGGTGACGTCGACGTGCGCGCGCTTGACGGTGCGCCGCCAGGTGCCGACGACGCGACCGGCGCGCACCACGGTCGGCTGGAACACCCCGTTGCCGCCCGGGATGATCTTTTGCTTGTGCTCGTCGTCGAGCATCAGCGAGCGGTCCTTGAACCCCAGCAGGTACTCGTCGAAACCGGGTAGGACGAGCGTGCCGGCGGGAGCGCTCGGCGAGTAGGACTCCACCAGCGCGCGGTCGGCGTACATCTCGGTGCCGTCGACGCGCACCGCGGCCAGCGCGTCACCGGCGGCCGCGATGGCCCGCTTGCAGTCGGTGGCGGTCAGCCCCGTCCAGCCCACGAAGTCCTGCCGCGTCGTCGGGCCGTGGCTGCGGAAGTAGCGCGTGGCGATGGTCGCCAGGGCCTCGTCGCGCTCGGGCCGGTGCGGGTCGGGCACCCACTCGTCGAGCAGCATGAACGCCTGCTCCTTGCCGATGTTCGGGGCGAAGCACGTCACGCCCTGCTGGCTCGCGTACCACAGCAGGTGGTAGCCGAGTTGGCCGGTGACCGGCACGCCGGCGTCGATGAGCGCGGCGATGCACTCGGCGCGGGTGAGCCGCTTGCCGCCGGCCAGCGCCGCGCCGAGCACGTCGACCGCCCGGTCGGCGACCTCCTGGGTCAGCCCCAGGAACTCGCGGCGCTTGGCCGCGCCGGCGAGCGCGCGCACCCCCATGAGCTCCAGCATCCAGTGCGCGTCGCGGGGCGGCACGTAATGCACGGTGCCGCGCATCGGCCAGGTGCGGATCGCCTCGCGGCGCTCGAAGGCCGCGTCGAGGCCGGCGGTCGTGAGCGACGGCAGCCGGGCACCGAACGACCACGCCGCGCTGCCGATGTCCTGCGCCTGCATCGCGCCGAACCAGGTGACCACGCCGGCGACGTCGGTGGGGGCCGGCGTCGGGTAGCCGGCCGGGCGGTCGGCGAGCAGCAGGCTCATCATGCGCAGGGCGAGGGCGTCGGTGCGGCTCAACTCCATCCGGACACGCTAACGCCGGGTTGCGACACGAAGCGCGGTCGCGATCGCCGGCCATGACAACCGAATCGGATGAGGTCGGCGACCGTACGTAACGGGTACGCTCAGGCCCCCATGGACTCGACACACTCGACCCGCGACATCCGCCGGCGCAACCGGTCGGTCCTGTTGATGACGCTCTTCAAGGACGGACCGCTCAGCCGGCTGGAGCTGAGCCGGGTCACCGGACTCTCCACGGCCACGGTCAGCACCGTGACCGCCGACCTGCTGGCCGACGGCCTGATCGCCGAGGCGGGCCAGGTCGAGTCGGCGGGTGGTCGCCCCCGCGTGCTGCTGCGCCTCAACCCCGGGTACGGGTACCTCATCGGGGTCGACGTCGGCGAGACGGGCGTGACCGTCGAGCTGTTCGACGCCGTCCTGACCCGGCTGCGCGCCTTCGAACGACCCCTGGACTCCGTGCGGCCCGAGCCGAAGACCGTGGTCAAGGAGGTGGCCAGCGCCATCGCCGACATCCTGGCCGGACCGCCGCCGGACGACCGCGAGCCCGCCGACGCGCTCGGCGCGATCGACCCCGCCCGGGTGATCGGCATCGGCATCGGCGTGCCCGGCATCGTCGAGGAGGCCGGCACGGCGCTCGTGCACGCCCCGACGATCGGCTGGCACTCCGTGGCCCTGGCCGACCTGCTCCGCGACGCCGGGGTCGTCCCGCCCGTCCTGCTCGGCAACGGCGCGTGCACCCTCGCGCAGGCCGAGATGTGGTTCGGCGCCGCCAACGGCGTGCGGCACGCGGTGGTCGCCCTCGTCGGGTCCGGCGTCGGCGCCGCGGTGGTCAGCGACGGCAGGCCGTACCGGGGTTCGAGCGGCAGCGCCGGCGAGTGGGGACACACCACCCTCGTGTACGGGGGCCGCAGGTGCCGGTGCGGGGCGCTCGGCTGCGTCGAGGCGTACGTCGGGGCGGAGGGCATCCTCGCCCGGCTGGCCGAGGCGACCGGGGAGCCGGCCGACGACGACGAGGTCGCGGGCCTGACCGCGATGATGGCCGCCGCCGAGCGGCCGGGACGCGAGGCTGACCTGGCCGACCAGGTGGCCGACGAGCTGGGCGCCGCCATCGGCAACCTGATCAACCTGTTGAACCCGGAGCGGGTGGTGCTCGGCGGCTGGGCGGGGCTCGCCCTCGGTGCCGCCCGGCTGCCACGCATCCGGTTCGGCGCGCGCCGACAGGCGCTCTATCGCCCGTACCAGCAGGTTTCTATCGAGCTCAGCCACCTCGGACCCGACGCCGTCGCGCTCGGCGCGGCCACCCTGCCGCTCGCGGCGCTGCTAGCCCGCGGCGGTGAAACCCGCCGCTGAGCCGGCGCATGCTCCCGGCAAAGCTGGGTACTACCACCTGCCTCAGTACGGGAGGTGGGACGGATGCCGATCGGACCGCAGCCCCGGGGTGCGCGGGGCACCGTGGGTCATCCCTATACCGCGCTGCGCCTGCGGCTCGTCCTCGCCATTTTCGGTCTGGTGCTGTGCGTGCTCGGCGCGGTGTGGTCACTCAGCGTGGGCTTCACGGGGTTCGGGATCGTGCTCCTGGTCCTCGCCGCGGTGACGATCGCCGACCTCGTCGTGATCACGCTGCGGCTGCGGGCCGAGCGAGCCGCCAGGAGGTAGTGACGTGGGAACTGTGGCCTTCCTCGTATCGGGCGAGGGCATCGAAGAGGTGGAGCTGACCCAGCCGTGGCAGGCGGTGACCGACGCCGGTCACGAGCCGCGCCTGGTGGCGCCGGAGAAGGGCGAGGTGCAGGCGTTCCAGCACCTCGACAAGGCGGGGCGGTACCCGGTCGACGTGGTGGTGGGCGACGCCCGCGCCGCCGACTACGACGCCCTGGTCCTGCCGGGCGGCGTGGCCAACGGCGACGAGCTGCGGATGGAGACCGAGGCGGTGCGCCTCGTGCGCGAGTTTTTCGACGAGGGCAAGCCGGTGGCCGCCATCTGCCACGGCGGCTGGGTGCTCATCGAGGCCGGGCAGGTCGGCGGCCGCAAGCTGACCTCGTGGCCCAGCCTGCAGACCGACTTCCGCAACGCGGGGGCGAACTGGGTCGACGCCGAGGTGGTCGTGGACCGGGCCGCGTCCGGCGGGGTGCACCGGGCGGGGGCGGCCTCGACGCTGATCAGTAGCCGCAAGCCCGACGACCTGCCGGCGTTCTGCCGCGAGCTGGTCAACGCGTTGGGGTGAGCCGGGTTCCGTCGGCCATCTGACCAGCTCATCCGGGGCAATCGATGGTTGCATGGAGGGCATGCCGATCGCGCGCCAGGTGCTCGTCGCGGGCCTGCTCGTCCTCGTGGGGCTCACCCTGCTCGCCGTGCCCGCCCGGGTGGAGGGGCCTGTCCTCGTACCCATCAGCGAGGGGCACGGGCTGAGCCTTCTCGACGCCATCGGCGCCGGACTGCTGGCGGTGGCCGTGACCTGGCTCGAGGTGCTCATCGTGCTGCGGCTGCCCCGGCTCGGCCTGTCGCCGCGCGCGTTGTTCGGGCTCGGCCTGCTCGCCGGCGTGGGCATCGGGCTGGCCGTCGCCTCGTCGTTTCGCGGGTTCTTCTGGTGGTGGGCGGTCGGCGGCGCGTGCGTCGCCGCCGCCGCGCTGGTCCTGGTGCCGCTGACCGCGCGCCGGTGAGCTAATTAGTCGGCCGACTCGAAGATGCTGAACGACGCGCCGTGCGGGTCGAGCGCGTTGGCGAACCGGCCCTCCGGGATGTCCATGGGCGGGTGGACGAGGGTGCCGCCGAGCCGGGTGATCGTCGCGGCGGCCTCGTCGACGCTGGTCACGCCGAAATAGATGCCCCAGTGGGGCGGGGTGGCGGCCGGGAACACGTCGGCCATGGCCATCATGCCGCCGATGGGCCGCCCGGCCACCATCCACTGCGTGTACGTGATCTCGCTGGCCTCGTCGAGCGTGTCCTCGGTGGCCCAGCCGAAGACCGAGCAGTAGAACGCCTTCGCGGCCGCCACGTCGCGGGTGAACAGTTCCTCCCAGCTCAGCGCACCCGGCGCGTTGAACAGCTCGGCGCCTTTCATGGTGCCGGGCTGCCAGACGCCCAACACCGCGCCGGTCGGGTCCGAGATGATCGCCATGCGGCCCAGGTCGCGGATGTCGACCGGCGGCGCGACGAGCTGCCCGCCCGCCCCCTGGGCCTTGGTCGCGGTCTCGTCGGCGTCGGCCACGATGACGTACGTGGTCCACGCGACCGGTTGGTCGGCGCTCATGAGGGAACCGGCGCCGGCCACCGCCTGACCGTCCTTGGTGAACGTCGTGTACTCGCCGGACGGCGACGCCTGCGGCTGCCAGCCGAACAGTTCGGCGTAGAACCGGCGCGTCGCCGCCAGATCGGGAGAGGCGAGGTCGATCCAACCCGGTATGCCCGCACCCACCGCTGCCATGGCGTCTCCTCGGAGCTGCGCCGGGCAGGCCGGGTGCCGCACCCGTGCGTCTCTCCATGGCCTATCACAGGCGCGGCACCTTTTATCGCTTTTTGCGGATAGGCCGGCGGCGCCGGCTAGCGGCGGTGTAGCGGGAACATGCCCAGCTTGCCGTGGTATTCGCGGCCCAGGACGTCGGTGTCCGAACCGACGTAGAGCCCGTGGTCGGTGGCCACCATGACGCTGACGCCCTTGCCCCGCAGCCGGGTCGGGTTCCACGGCAGCACGCTGCCGTCGCGCGGGTCCAGCGCGGCGATGCCGATCCGGGAGATGGCACCCCGACCGGCGAAGTTGCGACCGTACGGGTTGCTCATCCAGCGCTGGTGGCCGCCCACGTACACGGCCGCGCCGGTTATCGTCACGGCGGTCAGCGTGTCGCCGCCGGTGTGGTTGACCCACGTCGGGCCGTGCGCGCCGGACCCGCGCGGGTCGAACCGGGCCGCCGTGTCACACATGCGGCGCGGCCCCGACACGGCGCCGGTCGTGACCACCACGAAGTACGAGCCGGTGGGCGAGAAGTCGACGGCGCGCATGTACGTGTCGAACACGCGGTGGCACCAGTCGTCGTAGGCCATCGTGTACCAGGGGTCGACCGTGGGCCGGCGGCCGCCGACGTTGAGCACGGCGAGTTGCGAGCGCGGCTCGCCGTTGACCCGGGTGATCTCGCCGATGATGACCATGCGCTGGCCGTCCGGGCTCAGGGCCGTGTCCTGGATCTTCACGCGCGGGTGGTTGGGGGCGGTGATCTGCACGTCGAAGCTCGGGTCGGGCCAGCCGGTCTGGCTGTCCAGCCGGGCGAGTACGGGCTGGCGCTGGTTGCCGACGTAGCTGAAGGTGCCGGCGACGTAGAGCGCGCCGCCGTGCAGCTCCATCGACTTGACCTCGCCGTTGCCGATCGTTCCCGCGAACCCGTCCGTGATCCCGCCGTTGTTGAGGTTCAGGCGGACGACGCCACGGCGGCGCTCGCCGTTGACGACACGGAACCCGCCGCCCACGTACACGGTGTTGTTCGGGCCGGCGAGCAGCGAGTTGACCGGGCCGTCGAGGGAGGGCCGGAAATCGACGAGCCCGCCCGTCGTGCTGTCGAAGGCGAAGATGTACGGCTGGTAGTACGACTGGCGGGTGCCGGCCGGGGAGATGCGGGCGAAGTTGCCGCCGACCACCACGGTGCGTCCGACGACGGCGATCGCGTTGACCTCTCCGTCACGGACGTGCGGCGTCCAGTCGACCGGGTTTTCGCCGACCACCGATGGCTGCTGGATGTCGGCGTTGCCCGGCGTGGCCCAGCAGAGCAACGTCACGGCGGTGGCGGCAAGGGCAGCCAGGTATCGACGCATCGGATTCCCCCAAAGATTGACGCACCCGGCACAACGATCAGGCGACCAGGCGCGTAGCGGGAGTAACCGACGTAATTACCGATTCGTCCCTAATTGGCCGAGGGGGTCGGCGCCGCGCCACCGTTCGGACGGCCCGACGGGCGGAGCGCGGCGCACGCCTTCTCCGCCGCGGCGAGCTTCGGATCGGCGGTGTTGAGCTGGCCCGGCCTGGCCGGACTCGACACGCCGTTCTCAGCCAGGCAGTTGCGGTACGCCGCCAACGCCGAGTTGTCGGCGCCGCCGAAACCACCGGGGCCGCCCTGTCCGCCACCGGGCCCGCCGCTCGGGCGTACCGACGCGCACGCCTCCTGGGCCTTCTGCCACGTCTCCTGGTCGACACCCTCCGGCATGAAGCCGCCGAAGCCGCCGCCACCGGGAGGGCCGCTCGGCGGAGCGCCCCCGCCCCCCCCCCCCGCGCGCGGGGGGGGCGGCCGCCACGGTCTGCCTGGTGCTGGTCGTCCTCGGCTGCATCTTCGGCGGCCCCAGCCCGCGGGTGCTGGTGAACCTGACCGCCTCGGCGATCGCGATCGGGATCATCCTGGTGGCGACCGCGACCGGGATCGGCTCGCTGCTCGGCTGGGCCGCGCGCGACACCATGGCGAACCTGGCGCTGGCCAGCGGCATGTTCGTGCGCGCGCTGCCGGTCGTGCTGCTGACGTTCCTGGTGTTCTTCAACACCTATGTGT
>JAEZGP010000569.1 GCA_023437285.1 Actinomycetes bacterium
CCCCCCCCCCCGCTGGCGTGCGGGGGCCGACGCCTCGCGGGCAGGCCGTACTCTTTTGATTCGTGCGCTTCGTTTTCATGCCTCCGGCCGAGATCGCCACCGGCCTGCTTACCCTGCCCTGGCGCGAGCCGCTGGAGGAGTGGGACGACGACCGGATCGTCGAGATCGCGCAGCGCGGCATCTCGCGGCACATCGTCCGGTTCGTCGTCGACAACGGCCGGGTTTACGCCCTCAAAGAGATCGACGAGCGGCTGGCCCGGCGCGAGTTCAGGCTCCTGCGCGAGCTGGACGAGCTGGACATCCCGGCCGTCAAGGTGCTCGGCATCGTCGTCGACCGGGGCGACGAGCTGGACGCCATCCTGGTCACGGAGTTTCTCGACTTCTCCTCGTCCTACCGGGCCCTGTTCTCGCATCCGCGCGGCCCGGCGCCGACCGGGCGGCTGCTCGACGCGCTTGTCGAGCTGCTCGTGCGGCTGCACCTGGCGGGCTTCTACTGGGGCGACTGCTCGCTGTCGAACACCCTGTTCCGCCAGGACGCCGGCACGCTCAAGGCGTACCTGGTCGACACGGAGACCGCGGAACTGCACACGAAGCTCTCGGACGGGCAGCGCGAGGACGACCTGACCCGCGCGTTCGAGCGCGTCGGCGGCGAGCTGTTCGACCTGGAGGCCGGCGGGCTGCTGCCCGAGGGCATCGACCCGATCGAGGTGGCCGAGGAGGTCGGCAAGCGGTACGCCAAGCTCTGGGAAGAGATCACCCACGACGAGGTGTTCCGGCCCGAGGAGCAGCGCTACCGCATCGGGGAGCGGCTGCGCCGGCTCAACGAACTCGGCTTCGACGCCGAGGAGGTCGAGCTGCTCACCCAGGGCGACAAGGTGCGGCTGCGCATCCGTACCCGGGTCGGTGAGCCCGGGCACGAGCGCTGGCTGCTCTACGGCAAGGTCGGCATCGTCGCCGAGGAATTGCAGGCCCGGGCCCTGCTCAACGACATGGCGAGCTTCCGCGGCCACCTGCAGCAGAAGGAGGGGCGGCCGGTGTCCGAGGCCGAGGCCGCCCAGCGGTGGCTCGCCAGCGAGTACGCCCCGGTGATCGCGGCGATCCCCGGGCACCTGCGCGGGCGCCTCGCACCGGCGGAGATCTTCTACGAGATCCTCACCCACCGGTGGTTCCTGTCCGAGGCGGCCGGCCGCGACGTCGGCACCCGGGTGGCGTCGAAGTCGTACTTCGACAACATCCTGCCGAGGGTCCCGGCCGGGCTCACCGAGGTCGTCGATCCGGAGCAGGAACACGCCATGCCGGAGGGCAGCCCGCCGCCCGTACCGGACTGACCGTCCCCCATCGGGGTAGGGCGCGCGTCGCGGGCCGAACCGCCCGGCGCACCGGGCTACCGTACGGAAATGTCCGATGCACCGACCGTGACGGTGGAGTTCGTTGACGCCGAGACCGGCCAGACGATCGGCCGCAGCGAGATGCCGGCCACGACCCTCCCGCCCAGCTTCGCCCCCCGTACCACCGTGGATTTCGACGACTCGGCATGGCAGGTGGAGGGCGCCGACCCGGTCACCAGCGAGGAGTACCTGGCGCGCCGGCACCTCGTGTTGACGGTGCGCCGCCTCGGCGCCATCAACAGCGAACAGATCCGGTACTCGCTACCGACCATCTGCGATCCGCTGCCGCCGATGCTGCCGAACGCCCCGAGCGGCGAGCTGCTGGAGTTGCACGAGGACGACTGGCGCCAGGTCGAGTTGGTCTCCGGGGCGCTGGCGGACACGGTGATGGCCGAGTTCGACGCGATCCGCCGCGTCTACGACGAGCACGGCGTCGCGGGACCCGACGGCATCCTGCGCGGCTTCGGCAGCATCCACCTGCGACAGCGGCTGGCACAGCCGCTGTCGCCCGCGCTGCCCGGCCGCAAGCTGCGCCAGCTGTTACCGACGATCAAGCACGTCTACCGGGGTGTGGGCTTCCACGACACGGCGGGCGGGGTGGCCGGGTCGTTCGCGCTGGGCCTCGGGCCGATCGCCATCTACGGCGTGACGGACGCGCAGACGGTGACGACGCTGGCGCTGCACCCCGACGACCGGACGACGCTGGGCATGCTCGACGCGGTGGCCGGCGGCATCGCGACGGTGATGCGCGCGTTCGATCTGCTGTTCGTGGATTGGTGCCACTGCGGCACGGTCGACGCCGACCAGGTGGGCGACTACCTGCGCGCCGCGCTGCGGGTCTGAGCCGGCCCGTACGCTGTGCGCGTGCGGGTTGGCATCATCATTCTGCCGGATCAGCCGTGGTCGGTGGCCCGGCAGCGCTGGGTCCGGGCCGAGCGGTACGGGTTCCACACGGCCTGGACCTACGATCACCTGGGCTGGCGCGACCTGGTCGACGGGCCGTGGTTCGACGCGGTACCCACGTTGACGGCGGCGGCCGGGGTGACCAGCCGCATCCGGCTGGGTACGTTCGTGGCCAGCGCCAACTTCCGTCACCCGGTGCACTTCGCGCGGGAGGCGACCGCCCTGGACGACATCAGCGACGGCCGGCTCGTACTCGGCCTGGGTGCCGGCGGCAGCGGCTTCGACGAGCGGGTGCTCGGCGCGCCGATACTGACGCGCCGCCAGCGGGCCGACCGGTTCGCCGAGTTCGTGACCCTGCTCGACCGGTTGCTGAGCACCGACCGGGTGAGCTGGTCGGGCGACTACTACACGGCGGTGGACGCGCGTTCGACGCCCGGCTGCGTCCAGCGGCCGAGGGCCCCGTTCGTCGTGGCGGCGAACGGTCCGCGCGGGATGGCCCTGGCGGCCCGGTACGGGCAGGGCTGGGTGACCACCGGCAGCAAGTCGGACGACCTGGCGGCCTGGTGGCGTTCCGTGGCCGAGGCGGCCGACCGGTTCGCGCAGGCCCTCGCGGCGGCAGGCCGCGACCCGGCGTCGATCGAGCGGCACCTGTCGCTGGACGCCGCCCCGGTGTTCTCGCTGAGCGGGGCCGGTTATCTCGCGGACGCGCTGGGGCGGGCGGCCGAGCTGGGCTTCACCGACGCGGCCGTGCACTGGCCGCGGGAGAGCGGCTGGTACGCGGGCAAGGAGGAAGTGCTCGACGAGGTTGCCGAAACCGTCCTCGCGAACTTGCCGTCCAGCCCATCCTAACGGTGTAGCGTCCGACTTATCACGCTTCATCCTCATGGGGCGGGCGTGACACGCCAGACACCCACGAAAGGGGCTGACATGGCGCACACCGCAGGCCGCTCGTCCACCTCACGCGCGTGGGCGGAAGGCGGCACGATCTTCGCCGCCACGATGCTGGTACTCATCGGTCTTTACCAGGTCATCATGGGCATCGCGGCCATTGTCACGGACCAGTTTTTCGTCGTGGCGACCGACTACGTGTACGAGATCGACACCACGGCCTGGGGCTGGATCCACCTCGGCGTCGGCGTGCTCGTCGCCGTCACCGGTTTCTTCCTGTTCGCCCAGGCGAAGTGGGCACGGTGGGTCGGTATCTTCATGGCCGGCCTGTCGGCCGTGGCGAACTTCTTCTTCCTGCCGTACTACCCGATCTGGTCGATCGTGGTCATCGCCATCGACGTCTTCGTGATCTGGTCACTGGCCACGGTCATCAGCCACGACCGGGTGCCGGGCTGGGGCGAGGAGATGGCCGGGGCGACACAGATGGCCGCCCCGACGGCGGGCACGTCCGAGGCGGGCAGCCGCTGGCCGTCGAACCCGCCGACCGCGCAGACGTACGACACCACGCCGACCAAGGGCGCCGCGGCGTCCGGCGAGCCGACCGAGGCCGCCCACCAGGCCGCCCAGCAGGCCGCTCAGCAATCGGCCCAGCAGGGCTCTCAGCAATCGGCCCAGCAGGGCACGGGAGGCGCTACCCCGCCCCGCCCGCCGACTCCATAGGCGCTGCCGCGGCGCCGCGTCCCGCCAACCGGCGAGGTGCGGCGC